>CBDICB010000002.1:0-30003 GCA_965277095.1 Capsulimonadaceae bacterium | reverse complement strand
TAAAGAGAAATTGAACTTTTCCGCTGTGGACAACTCAACTTTGTGGATAACTCGACGGTTCGCTTACGCTCACCGGAAAACAGCGTCGCGCCAGTGGCGCGACCGTTTCACCCTTTATCTGACCAGCTCCATACAGCCCTCACCCGACCGGCAGCGTCGCACCGTGCTCGCTACGGTCAAAAGGTGGCTCCTCGCCATGCTCGCTTTTCCTGAAGGAGGAAAAGCTGCGCGTGGCTGCGGTGCCGCCGCCAAGAAGCGGCGCTTTTGGCCTACGCTGCGCGCGATGCAACTTGGAAATTGTCGGGACGAGGAACGTCTCTAAGCTTCGACGCCTAAGACGCCTGCGGCGGGCGTCGAACAAGGAACGGGCTGAGGGCAGGGGGTAGCTGCATCATCGTTGCGCATCCTTGGCATCGAGCAGCGCGGTAATCTCCCTATCGTATTCGGCTTTGGCTTCCTCACGGGTGAACGAGCCGGACATCTGCAACAGCAAATAGTGGTGGAGGCATTCGGTTAGCTCCTCTTTGGTGAGTTGCGCCATGCGCTTGGCCAGCACTGCCTCTTCGCCCTGTAGCGGTGAATAGGGGCCGGGAGGCCCGAACATCTCGGTCAGAATGTCGTCAATGGCATCAGGCATCACGGCAGCGCCTTGGCAGGTGGAGAGGGAAGCAGGCACTCCAAGGATGCGCCAAAATCGACCGGCGAGGCACCGTGGAGACGAGGAACGGGGTAGAGTGGTGGGGTAGTAGCCGCCGACCTCTCCGACTCGGCTACAATCGCTTCTAATGCGGTTTAGAGCAGCAACCCCTCCGGCAGCCGGGAGCGGTCACCCCCGACCAGATAGCCCCATGCTTCCCGCGACCGCTGATAAGCAAGCTGGCGGGCACCCGCTTGCGCCCGCGTCATGGTCATAGGCGACGACCAGCCGAACCGGGCGCGCGCCACCAGCCGGGCAGCATGGCAGGAGCAGCGGACACCATCGCACGGAGCAGGGGAGGCCCGCCACGGCCCGGAGATGAACGGACGCCAGAATTGCAGCATATACCGTCATCATATCAATGGGTAAGCTTTGCGCAACGCGAAAGGGGGCGTGAATGGCGGTTAATGATACCGACTTGGAACGTATATTTGCTAAATACAGGCAATCATCAGAGCTATTTAACCGGTATTATTATACACGCCCAATAAAGCTCGTCACAGGACATGTCAAAATAGATTTAGACTCTCCGGTGCTAAGGCTGGAACTGGTGATAACATCAGGGATGAATGATGTTGATGCTTGCCAAATCAGAATTGCGAGTGAGAACGACCCGGCGACCATAAAAGCCATCAGGAATTCGCTTGTTCAGCACATGAACAATGTTATCAGCAATATTCAATTACTTACGGAACAGCCCACCTTTGCCGAAGCTATCCAAAAGAGAAACGTCGGGGGGCAGTTTTCCTTGAGCGAGGAACAGCAGGCCGAGGCGCGGCAGCGCCACATCGAGGGCGAAACGCTCAGCACCATCGCGCAGAGCTACAACGTCAGCAAAATGACGATTTCCCGGCTGGTGCGCGGCGTGAGCCGGTCTAAAACAGCGCTGTAACCTGAATATCTTGATTTAGGTTACGCTTAAGGCGTAGCGTTCCGGTGCAGCAGCACGGAGCGCAGGCGCATGGACACTCACGAGCAGGCAGAAGGCACCCCGGAACCGGCAGACGAGCCGGGCAGCACCGGGCGCAGGCCGCTTACGGTGCGAGTGCCTCACGCGATGCTTGACCGCATCGACCATGCCGCCCGCAGGCTAGGCTTGTCGCGCAGTGCGTTCATGCTGGCGGCGACCGCCAAGCGCATGGAACGCATGGAGAAGGGCAGGGCGCGGGGATAAGCCATGCCGCTGGACAGCCCCCGCGCTCTCCCATTTTACGACCCCGAGGGCGAGCTAATCCACATGCAGGGCGGCCATAGCTGGACGCTCACGGACGCCCTCGCCGGTTGCCTCACCACGGGGCGCATCGGCAGCGGCAAGAGCAGCGGCCCCATGGCGATGCAGCGCCGGGCCTTCCTTAGAAGCACCCCGGCGCTACCGGGGGGATGCGGCGGCATGGTGTTTTTCGCCAAGAACGGCGAGGCCGACGAATGGGAGCAGATGTGCCAGCGGCTAGGGCGCAGTCAGGATGTTATCCGGGTGACGCCGGGCGGGCGCTACAAGTTCAACTTCCTCGACTGGATTGCCCAATGGGGCGCAGGCGACGAGCGCAGCCCCATCCCGACCGTGGCGCTATTGGAGGAAATCGCCAGCGCCGTAGACAAGACCAGCAGCGGAGCGGGCAAGGGCGACAACGCCTTTTTCGAAGGAGCGCACAGAACCAAGCTGACCAACCTCGTGCATATATGCCAGCTCGCGGGCCTGCCCGTCTCGCTTCCCCTTATGCGGGCGGTATCGAGCGGCGGGCCGCAGACGATAGAGCAGGGCAATGACCCGGCATGGCGTGAGCGTAACGTATGCTATGCCATTTTGCGCGAGGCCGAAGCTAAGACCCGCAGCGACCCGGCAGCCGCCAAAGACTACGAGGAATGCCGCAAGTATTTCATGCTTGATTACCCGATGTTGAGCGACCGGACGCGCGGCGTAATCGAAATCATGTTTACCAATCTAGTCCGGCCATTCCTCACGAGGCCACTTCGCCCGATTTTTTGCGAGGAAAGCAATATCCGGCCCGAGATGATGTTCGACGGCAAGATATTCCTTATCGACATCGCCGTGCAGGAATTCCATCAGACGGCAAAACTTGCCGCTATTGCTTTTAAGCGCACGGCGCAACTTGCCATCATGCGCCGCAGCGGCCCGCCCGGTAGTCTCCGGCCTGTATTTATAGTTATGGACGAGGCCCAGAATTTCCTAAGCCCGAAAGATACTGAATATCAGGCGGTAGCGCGCAGTGCCGGGGGTATTACCTGCATCGCCACCCAGCAAATAAGCAGTATACGCGAGGCCATGGGGAGCGCCGACCGCTGCGAAAATCTGGTATCGAACCTTAGCACAAAGTTCTTCTGCGCCAATGCGGGAGAGACGGCCCGGTATGCCTCGGAATTACTAGGCGCACGTTACAGCGACATCCTAGGCAAGAACATAGGCGGGCATTCCCCGAGCAACCCCGATGACGGCGGCAGCGGCAGCAATTCCGGGGTGAGCGTTGCCGAGCAGAAGCGCGAGTATTTACAGGCATCCCGGCTGCAAACGCTCAGAACCGGAGGCAAGGCCAATAACTACACCGTCGATACGGTAGTATTCGCAGGCGGCAGGACGCTTTCTTACGACAAAAAGGGCGAGCCGCTTCCCTATAAAATCCTGCCCTTTCCGCAGAGGGATTAGGCGATGCGGGAACTGCGCGAGAACTTCCACACCCACGACCACGGCACCGCGCACATGCCCCCGTCATGGATGCTGTTCCCCGCCTATACCGTGCTGCCATTTCTACGGCGACCGCTCGGTTATGCCATCATCTACCCGTGGCATTTTCTGGTGTCGCTGGGGATGGTGGCCTTCGTCGGCTTCATGCTGGTGCCGTTCATTCCCGCCGCCGCGCTAGGTCCGCTTTGGCTGACATGGTTCGCCTGCGCTTCGTTCGCCCTTTCCTGCGTCATTTTCGCGGCCCGGCTGATAGGCAGACGCCGGGGCGAGCGTTTGCATACGCACAACGCCGGTTACAGCCATTTGACGTTGGAAACAAAGCTTCCCGTATGGCTTTGCGAGCAGGTGCTTATCCCGCTGCTGCTAGGCGGCGTGGGCTGGATACTCGCGCACCGGCTCAGCTACGAACTCGGCTGGTGGCTCATCCTTTGCGGCTTTTCCTACTGCCTGATGAGCAATTGGGAAGGCCACAAGCGGGCGGCACTCGACCGGCAGATTATCAACGATATGGCCCGTGGGCAGGTGTTTGGCGACCGCGTGGACGCCAACCAGACAGGGACGACCGGAAGCCCCGGCCTGAGCCGCGCTAGCTGGGGCGCAGGGCAGCAGGACGACGAGCAGGCGGCAGAGCTAGGGCGGCATCCACGCAAGCCCTCACAGAGCGGCGCAGGCCGCAGCAGGGCAACGTCCCCGGACGCCGCAGGGCCGGACGCCGCAGGATGGAGCGGCGGCAGCGACAGCTTGGAACCCGCCTTCGTGACGTGGTTCCGGCGCAGGCGGCAGCGCTGATGCCGCACCCAAGAGCCACAGCAGACAGCAGGTAAGGAGACCTCACCATGAGCGCATTCGGGGATTATGTATCGCGGCAGATAAGCGCAGTCGCGCAAGGGGTGGGTGATGTCGCCCGCGCCGGGATAGCGGATGTTGGCGACACCTATCAGGAGCTTTTGACCGGGCATTCCGCCATCAGTGCCCCGGACGGGCATACGGGCACCATGGAGAACGTCAGCAGCCCGGCGCAAGCGCCCATGACGGATAAGCAGCTACAGGCCGTCGTCACCCAGCAGCATAAGCTATGGGACGCCTACGGCCCGGACATGGGGTGACGCCATGAGCGACGGGAAACATTCCGCCTTTGAGCGGCACAAGGCGGGGTTGAAGCGCGAAATGGAAGCGCAGCGACCCACCCCGGAAGCGCCGGGCGAGTTCCTGACAGGCGCGGAACTGGAAGGAGCGCAGCGGGCCTACGACCAGATGGAAATGGCAGTGGTTGCGAAGCTGGCCGACCTTGAACAGCGGGCCATAGAGCGGGGCGTCATAGCCCCGCTTGAACTGGACATCACCTAAATGCGGCAGCTTCCCAGCCATACACCGGGCGTCCATGACCCGCTTGCGCCGTTCAGGGTGCCCGGCAGCATCCCGGCGGCACAGCCAGACGGTTACGACCGGGGGCCGCAGGAAGGCCCAACGGAGCGGGCAGCGCCGGAGCCGCAGGAAGGCCCATCGGAGCCAGAGCCGGAGCCATGGGCCGGATACCGGGCCTACGCCGTTGCCAGCAATGGGAACAGACCGCAACGGCTGGAAATACGCGGAGCGGACGGGGTTTGCTTTGCGCGGGCCTACCACACGCTCAATGAGGTGACTTACGACCGGACGACATGCGGCGAAGTGCTGCTTCTGTTTTTGGCCAAGATAGTCACGTTCAAAGGCCGCAACTTGCAGCCGGTCATCGAGGCATTGATTGCCGGTAGCTGTGAGTTCATCGCGCAGATTGGCGAAGGCGAGCAGGCCGAGGAGGGTGCGCCCGTCATCGACGAGCTAACCGTCATCACGCCCGGCGAAACCCCCGCAGGCGAAGGGGAGGGTTAGGCAATGCCCTTTGTTTCGCTCACGGCTTTCCGGTCTAGCGCCTCTTTGGCCTTGCTTACATTTTGCTCAATATCGCGGGTAAACTCAGCAGCCTTTGCAGCACCGAAAAGCGCATGTCCTGCGCCACCGCCAAACACGGCGGCATTAAACGCTAAAAGCTGCGGCAAGCCATCCTCGCTGCGCAGCATGGCCGGAAGCATTCTTCGCCCGGCAGCAGTTAAAGAGGCTCCCATTACCACCGTTCCGGCGATTGCTAGCGTAGACGCGGCAATAGCTGCGGCTCGTGTCACATGCACAGCTGCCCACGAGGTATGGGGAAGCTCTTGTCCTTCAACAGTGGTCTTTGTCATACGGTATCATAATACCACACTGTTGCGGCGGGTAAATCCGTTTGTTGTTACGGATTTATTACGACTTAACTCGTTTTATGGAGGTTAGAAATGCCTGATGTCAACGTGTATAAAGTTGTTCTCACGCTTCAGGACAAAGCGGGAAATGACATAGCCACAGCGGAGACTTCCGCGCACACGACTGAACACCATAATGACCATGGCGGCACTCAGAGCCAATCATGGACAGACCATATCCATTCTATTGTTAAATCCGGTTTGCATTCTGCATGGGAACACGCCAGCGACATTACGCAGTGCGTTGCCGTTTACAAGTCTATCACGTTCGTAAAGCGTGAATTCTCGCCCCATGCAAAGGCATATTATAACGTAATTTACAGATACTTCAAACAGGCAAGGAGAGCCTGAAATGAGCGGGATAACAGCCTTCTTTCTCAAGCTGGGAAACATTCTTAACTCACCCGTCAATGTGAGCATGTCGAGTGGGGGAGGCATTACCCCCGAGCAAAAGGGGAGCATTGAACCGCATACCATTAACCATGAAGACCCGGAGCATTCGCAGCACGAAGGAGGAGCAGACGCGCATCACCCGGACAATGCGCCGTTGCTGGTAGAGCATGACGACCACCACCATTCCGACGACTTAGAAGACCATCACGCGCACGACTGGGACGATGACGACCATCATCATCACGGCTAGCGCGTGAGGCAGGCATCCATGGAAACCCTTTGGATTAGCGTTCTCATGGTAGCACTGGCGGGTGCAGCCCTGCATCAGCGACGGGAGCGCACCCGCTGGCCTGCTAGTCACCCACGCCACCAGCGAGCGCATATGCTCACTCTGGCCAGCGGCAGCTTTTGGTTGCTGGCGCTGGCGTCCTTCCTGCTAGGCAAGGAGGACACCGGGGCATGGGTATTCGGCCTTGGCTTTATCGCGTGGTTTGCCGTGTTGTGGTGCTACCGCAAGCGCATTCCCACGGAGGCCGATATAGCCGCCTATGAGGGGACAGACGGCAGGGCGGCATCCCCGCACCAGGTGAAGCCACCGGGAGGCTTTTGGAGGGCCACAGGGAAGGCCATAGGGCGCCGGGAGCAGCCGGAGCTTGCCGAGCTAGGGCGGCACCCGCAAAGGCCATCACAGCGGCCCGCAGAGCCATTGCCGCCCCCTGTAGCCGTCCACCCGCGAGGAAGCCTTGCATGGGCATTGCAGGAGTTCGGAATTGCCAAGGGCGCGAGGGCGGAG
This sequence comes from Capsulimonadaceae bacterium, assembly GCA_965277095.1. Classification (GTDB taxonomy): domain Bacteria; phylum Armatimonadota; class Armatimonadia; order Armatimonadales; family Capsulimonadaceae; genus JANXMY01. The sequence goes on along the minus strand of CBDICB010000002.1, from coordinate 23,143 downwards.
GACATCAACGCGGCATACCGGCGCTTAATCCGCATGGCGCATCCCGACAGGGGGGGAGATACCGCGTTCGCCGCCGACCTCAATTTAGCCCGGCAGGTGTTGCTTGAGGAAGAAACCCGCCCGAGCTAGCGCCCGTGCAGGCTTCCATTTCCTTGGCAATCGCGGGCATCACCCCTTGACTGCCCGGATATATTAGCCATTCCCCGGCCTTCCTTCTACGTCAAATTTCCTTGCTATAAACATCCGGTGGGGAGCCGGGCGCTTGCCCGGCGTGGGGAGGCAGAGCCTCCCCGGCTTGACTTAAAAGCGCGGGCGCAGCCCGCTCGATTTTCCGCCCGCCGCATCATGGAAGGCGACGAGGCGCATATAGGCCGGTTCGCTTATCCGGCAGCCGCCCCATTCGACATCGACCACCGCGACCGGAACAATACCCCGACCGGGGCGGTAAATGTCCGCCGTGAGGTTGCCCCGCCCGTCATCGTGGATACGGCAGGCGTCGGATTCCCAATCGTGGAAAGTGGTGATTGTCACGCCGCCGCTTGCGCATCTTCGTCATGCTCAGCCGCAGGCGCGGGAGCGGAGCCATCAGAGAGCGAAGCGGACGCGCCACTATCGGCAGGAGCTATCCGAGGGGCTTTCGTCGGGCGCTTTTCTTTGCGGGCTTCCTGTGTTTCGGCAGGCAGCTTATCGAGGCCGAGAGCTTCCCGCTCATCGTCGCGCCATAGAGTGCGGTTAAGAACGCGATTCAGTTCCGCGCCAAACTCGGGGGCGGTTTCCGCATGAGTGAGTGCGATTGCTCCGACTACGATTTTCAAATGCGCGTCGAAGGAGCGGGCGGCTTTAGACAGCTTCGAGGCGACGGCCTGCTTTTGCCGTTCGGCTTTGTTGGCGGCAGCTTCCGCTTTTGCCAGTCGCGCCTTGAGCTTGTCTAGGTTTGAGGCCACCACTTACCCCGTATGCGTGGTTGAAAATGTCAATACCTTAGTCTAACCTTACGCGACCGAGAAAGCAAGATTGCGGATTATGGGCAACAGGCAGCCGAAGCAGAGCGCAGCGCAATCCAGAATGGCGCACTTAGGTGTTGTCGCTACGCTTTCCAACACCGCGCGGCATGGGGAGACCCCCTGCACCCCATCAGGAGGCTTTCGCGCCTCCCGAACCCACACGACGAGGGGATTGCATTCCCCTGCGACCCAGCCGGAGGGCGTTCCTGCCCTCTCGACACCAGACCAGACGCCTTGCCGCGTTGGATTGGCCCAAAGGAGCCTAGCTCCTTTTGAAACCAGCATCAGGGGCTTTCGCGCCCCCGATACCCCACGACGAGGAACCCGACCCGGTTCCTGCGACCTTCCCCAACCATCTGCCGGTTGGATGCCTCTTGAGGCTTTCGCGCCCCAAACCCACGACCGAGCGCTTTGCCGCGCTGGACTGGCAGCAGGGGCGCGGCCCCTACGACCCGCTAGAAGCTATCGCCATAGGGGCGTGAAATGAGCGGCGGGGAATATTTCCATTGCAGCGTATCGAGCATCGGGCGGGGCAAGGGGCAAAGCGCGGTAGCAGCCGCTGCGTATCGCACCGGCTCCAGCATCGCACTTGAGCGGGAGGGCACGGTTGCCGATTACAGCCGCAAGGGCGGCGTGGTCGCTTCATGGACGATAGCGCCGCAGGGTGCGCCGCAGTGGGCGACCGACACGGCGGCGCTATGGAATGCGACGGAGGCCAAGGAGAAGCGCAAGGACAGCCAGCTTGCCAAGGAAATAACCCTCGCGCTGCCTGCCTCGCTAAGCGACGAGCAGCGCCGAGGCATCATGGAGGCGTTCGGGGCGGAACTGCGCGACCGCTACGGCTGCGGCGTGACGGTTGCCATTCACCGGCCCAGCGAGAAGGGCGACGACCGCAACGACCATGCGCATGTGATGATGACCACGCGGGAGATAGGGCCGGACGGGTGGGGCCAGAAAATCAACGCACTCGACAGCAAGCCCGGACGGCCCAGCGCCGAGATTGCGCGTATCCGTGAGCTTGCGGCAGACCTGATTAACGACGCTTTGGAAGACGCGGGGTCTGACGAAAGGGTTAGCCATCTTTCTTTTAAAGCGCGGGGCATCGACCGGGTGCCCACGACGCATTTAGGGCCGGACGTGACCGCCATGGAACGCGGCGGCATGGAAACCGAGCGCGGCGACATCAACCGCGCCATCATCGAGGAACGGTTGCGCTGGCAGCTTGAGCAGGCCGAGCCGGAGATTACGGCAGCCGTAGAGCAGGAGCTTGCCGGGCGCTTTGAGGCGGACTTTGCCGCACAACTGGCGAAGGCCCGGAGCGGCACGGCATTACCGGCAGACGTGGCGGAGCTTGGCACAGCCGGGCGCAAGGCCGTTGGCGAGGACGTGAGCGAGCTACGCATTGAGCAGTTTTCCGAGCCGCGCGGATGGGCAGCGCGGTTTTGGGCCGTCAAGGAGGCAGCCGTCGCGTTCTGGCGCGACGAGAGCAGCGGCACCACGGACGACGAACACGGCGTTATGTGGCGGCTTGGAGAGGCCGTCAGGAAGGTTGTGATGGGTAACGCTCACCATGACAGCAAGGCCGTTGTGGAGGGCTTCGAGGAAGGCGCGGAGGCGGTGAAGGACGCCGGGCGCGAGCTACTGCACGACGAGAGCGGAGCGGGCGGCAAGAGCCACGTCGCCCGGTATCTGTCGGAGAAATTGCAGGGGCTATGGCGCAGTCGCAGCGGGGCGGGGCCGGGATTAGGCGCGAGCAATCCCCCCAGCGCCATAGAGCGCTTAGCGGCGCAATATGCACGGGGGGAAGAATGGCAGGGGAAGCCGGAGGAAGCTTCTCAGGCACAGCCGGAAGTGCCCAACGTCAGCCCGCCGCAGGTGAAACCCGAGCCGAAGCCGCCACAGCCGAAAACCGACATCGAACCCGACTTTTAACCACCGGCAGAGAGGCCAACGTATGAGCGAAGCAATCAATTTACGCCTGTATCAGGCGATGGACGCCAAGGACAGAAACACCGTGGACGGGCTGGAACTGCGCCTGAGCGACGGGCGGATATTCGTGGTTCAACGGCTGGAAAAAGGGCCTATGGCCTTATCCCCCGACCAGACGGTTATGACGCTGCTGTTTCGCAGCGGCAGCGTGATTTTCTACGGTATAGGGCTTGCCGAGCTACTGCGGGCCGTCAATCGCTGGCGCATCGAATGGGTGCAGGCGTTCGACGCGGTGCGCTTCGACAGGCCGACCGACCCGCGCGCGCTGTTTGTGGAGCGCATCGATGTTTACATGAGGTCCGAGGCCGACGACGAGGCTCTAACACCCGACGCGGCGCAGGCCGACAGCCAGCAGGCGAAGCACTGAGGGGGACAACTTACCCATGACGACCACGCTTAGCCGCCGCCAGTTCACCACCGCCGTTGCGGTGATTGCGCTTGCCGGCGTTTCACAAGTGACGCCGGCGCGCGCCCACCAGAAGCGCAAAGCCGCCATGGTCGAGGCCGTCCGCCGCGCGCATCTCATGCGCCGACACAGCTACGCGGCGGGGCTGGCCGATATACGCCGGGAGCGCGAGTTGTGGCTGCTTACCGCTTATGAGCGGTTCAGTGGCGCGGGCCTTACGCGGCTTGAGGCGCGCAACGTCTGTCACGCAGGCTACAGCATGGCGAAGCGGGATTATCGCACTCCTCGCGACCCGTTCGGCCCCTTTCAAGCGGCATGACTGCCGCCGCCGCCCAAGTGGATTTCTTCACCCCCACACACTGCACCGGCATATTTACCGAAGACGTGCAGGAGGTGCGGTGCAGCGACGACGGCAGGCGGCTCGAACTGATAATCCAATATGTGAGCGAGGACGGCATTGTCGGTTGCGAGCCGTTCATCATCACGGTGACCGGCTACAACCTGCAAGGCTTCGCTCTGGCACTACGGCTAGGCGAAAATGTCAGCTTGCGGACACAAGGGCCGGTGCGTGTGCGCGACAGCGCCGCACCGTTCATTGAAACCATCGAAGGCGAGTTCGCCTAAGCGTCATCCTTCGCGCGGCACCGGCAGCAGGTGGCTAATGCAGGGTAGGACGAGGCGTTTCCGTAAAGCCAGCGGACGCGCCCAGATCCTCCCCTATGGCGACGGGTGTTTCAGCGGCCATCGGCGAGCGCCGGGTTTTCAAGTGCCGGAAGGCGGCGGCGAGCCTTCTCAATTCGCGGCGGAACACCCAAACCCACAAGGCGAGGAGCGACGCGACCAGCGGCAATATCAGCAGGATTGCGCAGGCATGGATGAGGAAAGGCGGCATTGCAGAGGTAAGGGGGTGGTGGTTTGAGCTACGCCAATCCTATCACAACGGGAGCAAAACGAAAGCGTCATAGCTTGGCTAACCCCCCTTATGTCCCGAAACTCTTGAGTTCTGGAAGGTAACTAGAAATCGCTTGGACGTCGGCGGCCCGACCTCTCGATCAAGGCGGCAGTCGGCAACGACGGGACAAGGTTTGCGCCAACTCCCTGCCATAGGAGAATGTTGGTGCTATGGGGGCAGTTGCTGGTTCGGAGGTATTTGTCGGGCGGGATCGCAGAATTGCCACGGTCCAGTTTTATAAGAAGTTAACACTTTTGCTGCCACATCAAAGAATTTCGGGTCAAAGTCTACGGGCGGCACATTAATAACAGTATGATTACATTGAATTTCAAAATATTTACTAAAAATTGCAAATAATATATCGTTATTAGAATCTAATACTTGAATTATCATCGAGCACGATGTCTGTGAGTTGCGGTACTTACCATTAAAAATTGCGCTATCTATAGTAATTGTTGACTCGCTAAAAGCGTCCAGTTGGCCCGTCTTCGTGCTATTAGTTCGCGTTAGTGTAGAACCGACCTGTACTATGAAATCTGGGTCCGTGCCTACGGAGGTGGAGACGAACTTCGTCTCGGTTGAGGGTGTATCGAGCAGCTTTTTGCCAAGTTGGAAGTTCTTTTCGTGTTCAGCGGTTAAAGGTTGTCCAAAAGACATCGAGGCCCCCTATGGATGGCTTAAAAGCTTGTCCGGAATGCAACATGGCGTCAATAGACCCTCCCTCTCAGCGACAGTCCTTCGGCTACGAACGCTGGCCGTAACGCGACATCAAGACTCAGCCCGTTCCCGCCACACGCTCAAATGGTTGCTATTACATTATGATCATACCCTCGGAGAAATCCGAAAATCAAGACTTCTGCAAATTTTGCTGGCGCGAGCGATTGCAAGGGGTTAGCGTTTGCAGAAGATACAACCGAAACTCATAGCGATTTATGGATACCAAAGCCGTTGCCGCCTACATCGAACGCCTAGGGGTGATTGTCGCGGAGCAAACCAGATACGCGGAAGGTGAATGGCCCGCCGTGTTACGGCTGCCTGCGCCGACCAGTGACGACGAGGAAGAAGGAATACTGCTCTTCCTTGCCATGCTTGAGGCGCGAAGAGGTAAGGAGGTCAACGTCACGTTTCAGGAGGAATGATAAAGCGCGGCATTGACCGACCCCGACGCCGACCAGTGGCGGCAGCGCGGGAAGACGCCATACACTGCCTACGAGAGGTGCTGCGACCTATGAAGTATGGCTATGCGCGCGTCAGCACGACCGGACAGACCCTTGCCGCCCAGCTCGACCAGCTCAAGGCGGCGGGATGTGGCAAGACCTACCGGGAGCAGGCAAGCGGCGCTCGCGCCGACCGGCGAGAGCTGCAACGGATGCTGAGGGCCTTGCAGCCGGGCGACATGGTGACAGTCACCCGCATTGACCGCCTCGCCCGCTCGACCTTTGACCTGTTCGCCATCGTCAAGGCCATCACCGACGCCGGGGCGCAGTTCCGCAGCCTTGCCGAGCCATGGGCCGACACCGCCACCAGCACCGGGCGGCTGATGCTGGCCGTGCTTGGCGGGCTGGCCGACGTAGAGCGCGACCTTATCCGCACCCGCACCGCCGAGGGCAGAACCCGCGCCACGGCGGCGGGTAAGCATATGGGCCGACCCCCTGCCCTCACCTCTGCACAGGCACAGGAAGCCCGCCTGAGACGCGCCGAGGGCGCTACGCTGGCCGAGCTGGCCGGAAGCTACAACGTAAGCAAGGCGACGATTTCCCGGCTCGGGCGGGCGGCAGCATGAGCGCCGTCACCTTGCACCGCAGCGACCCGGCCAAGAACCTGCGGCGTTTCTACCGCCTCGACGTGCAGCCGGACTTGTTTGGCGAGTGGTGCTTTATCCGCGAGTGGGGACGTATCGGCAGCGCCGGGCAAACGCGCATCGTCCCCTTCCCTACTCCCACGCAAGCCGAAGCAGCGCTTACGCGGCAACGCCGCGCCAAGGAGCGCCGGGGCTACGCTAGTCCCCCGCCTGCATCTGAATAGACAGCCCGCAATTGACGCCCGAGCCGTTGTTTTGGGTTAGGGAATACTGGTTTGAGGTTGTGTCGAAACAGGTTGTTGAGGACGGGCTGGATGCATTAGGCGACCAGTCTACCGCTCCTCCATAATAAGAATAATTCGAACCGACAAACATCGCTTGCACCCGGCCTGAGCCCGGTAATCCATCGTCTATTTTCTTATCAATATCATAAGCCTTTTTTACAGAAAGGCCCGCGTTGCATGTCTGGCAACCGCCGCCGCCGTTTATCAAGGACGGAACAATGATATTGAAATAGTTTTGCCCATTTCCGGGTATGCCATAATAAGAGTTGGCATGTAGCCCTCCGCTGTTAACAACAACGTAGTTTCCATTACCTATTTTGGCAGCGGGTATATAAGCGTCTGGGGAACCGAGTCCCTGTCCAATCCCGCCAAATCCACCCGTTGCGTACGAACTGAATCCCGCATCCAGCATATGTGCCGAGGCTAGGTCCTCCCAGAACATCATCGGCTCGCCAGTCATGATATAATCATCCATGCTCGCTATTCCGGTGCTATACCCTTGTATAAGTCCATTGCAATCGCCCAGACCGGCCACGCCCGGCCGTATGCTTCCTGCCGTATAAAACGCGAATTGTGTTGCAAGCGGGCTCGACAAGTCGCCCGGCAAACAGCCATACTTGTCCCGGAAAGCACTGGCAGCGGTGTTGTATCGTTCAATCTGGCTTATCTGCGCCCGGACTGCGGCTGCGGCGATTAAGTCCCTGCCCGTCAGCACACCGCCGACAATCAGACCGATGATGACCAGCACGATGGAAAGCTCAATGAGTGTAAAGCCGTTGCTGCACGCTTTTCGCACAGGTTTCCCCGTTTGGTTTTCTTGGCGGACACACGCCCGCAGAATGAGGCTACGCGAGCAGCCTTAAGATTTCGTTAACCCCTGCCCTCACCAGACGGACGGCTTCGTGAAAGTGCCGGTCGCGTCCTGCATCACCGCAGGGAATTGCGACGCGCCGAGAACGCCGGGCCGGATTTGCTTGATGAAGTCGATATGCGGCAGCAGCGCCCGGCTGGGTTTGGGATGCGGGTTGAGGATGCCGACTTTCTTGTGCAGCTCGTTGCGGACGATGCGTATCGGTTCGAGCAAATCCGAGTCGTTGGAAATGACCACAGCCACATCGTAGCGGCCCATATGGGCGTCGTGCAGCAGGTGCGTGGCAAGGTTCACGTCCGAACCCTTTTCCTCGGTCTTGATGACGCGCGCATATTGCTGGCGCTGCCCGGCCACAGCAACGAGCGGCATCGTCACTTCGTGGCTGAGGAAGTGGCCGTAGTGTATCGACACGCCGGAAACGGTCTGCAATGCCCGCAGGTAGAGTTGCTGGCGCACCGCCTGGTCGGGGTCGCTCGGGCGAGCCGAGACGCGCGCGGTAAAGTATTTGATTTCGGAGACGGTGTTTTTCGGAAGCAGAAACTCACAGAGCTTGCGAATATCAACCCAGCGGTAGGGGGTTTTTCTCAGCGCGCCATAGTAGAAGTTAAAGCCGTCGATATAGACGTTTGTTTTTATGCTTGCCTCCAAAAATGCAAAAGCCGCCCGTTAGGGCGGCTTCGCGCCCGGACACCGAAGTGACCGGGGGGATATGTGCTAAATATAGCTACATACCCTCGTTCGGTCAAGGCAAAGCGCGCGCCGAAAGGATGGGCCGGGAGACCGTGACGCCCCCATGACCCATCCCTCACGCACACTGCCGAACGGCGAATGAAACCGGCGGCAGCATCAAACAGGCATATAGGAGCGCCCCCAAGCCGTTGCAAGAGGCAGTTTTCAGACGGATTTGCCGTAACAACCTGCCCTCGTTGGCGGCTGGCTGCTCACGGTGTAGTATACATCCGAGGGGTACGTGTCGGTGTGTGTGTATCGTTAGGTATGGGTTGAAGTGTCTGTATAGACTGACCATCTGGCAGTAGGTGATGGCGTATGGCTGTTGGGGTTGGGAGCGGCGGGAAATGTCGGGTATTGCGGAGAAATGGGGGGTGCCGGTCGCGGAACGCGGCTTTGCCCAGATACCTAACTACCTCCTGCTGCTCAATCAGTTCCTTGACAAGGAACACCGCCTCAGCCCCGTCGAGCTGCTGGTGCTATTTCAGCTCACCGGGAGCTGGTGGCGCAAGGACAGTATGCCCTTCCCCAGCATGGGAACGCTGGCAGTGCGTTGCGGCGTGTCGGAGCGTCAAATCCAGCGAGCCGTGAACCAACTGGTTAAAATCAAGCTTATTGAGCGGGTGAACCGGCGCTCAAAGGGCATCATTGCGTCGAACGCCTACGACCTCGCCCCCCTCGTGGAAATCCTAGGCGAAATCGCCAAGGCGTTCCCCAATGAGTTTCCGCGCAATGTGGACAGGGCGACCGTGCGCGCAATCAGCAGCCGCATCGGCGCTTCCACGCCACAGACGGAGGCAGACCCGGACGCAACCAAGGAATTGGCGGGTGTGCAGGGATAACCAATGACGCTTCATCATCACAGGCCAGCCCGACGAGGTGGACGAAATCGCCTTTTAAGCAACAACCCGGATTGTTTGACATTCACCTATGCGCATAGTAGGCAGTATGGCAACCTAACAACCCATGTTGTCACCAATGCACGTTGTAGCAGTATTAAGCGAGAAAGGCGGCGCGGGCAAAACCACCACCGCCATCCATCTTGCCGTCGCTGCAAAATTGGCCGGGCAGGATGCCGTGATTATAGACCTTGACCCTCAGGCCAGCGCTGCCGATTGGGCTGACCGCAGGGGAAGCAGTCCCGAGGCCGTTGCCATTCCTCCTGCCCGGCTTGGCAAGCTGCTAGGGGACTTGAAGGCGAACGGGGTGCATCTCGTGCTGATAGACACGGGACGCGACAGCAACAACGCCGGTTACACGGCTGCGCAGGCAGCCGACCTTGTGATTATCCCTTGCCGCCCAGGTGGCTTTGACTTTCGGGCGCTTGGCCGAACCGTTGACCTCTGCCGCCTAGCAGGAAAGCCCCCGCGCATCGTTCTAAACGCCATGAGGCCGGGCGCTACGCGCGCCGAGGCCGATACGCGCGAGGCTTTGGGAGCTTACGGATGCGAGGTGTCGCCCGTGGTTATTCACGACCGTGCGAGCTACCGCACAGCAAGCATCACGAACACAACAGCGCAGGAGACAGAGCCTACTAGCGCAGCGGCCCACGAAACCGGACAACTCTACAAATGGGTTTTGCAACAACTCACGTTGTCACCAACACAACAAACCGACGAGGTGGCTATATGACTACACCGCCTCGCGCATCTCTCAAAACCCTCGCGGCCACCGGAGCGACTATAGAGCCTATTCGGCCAGCACCGTCGCCCGCAGTGTCTGAAGCAGCGCCAAGCGCACGCGTAGCACAGACGCGGGAGAACTCTCGGCAGGTTTCAGGCCACTATAAGCCAGAAGTGGCGCAGGCGCTCAGGATGCTGGCAGCGGAGCAGGACAGGGAGCAGCAAGACCTACTGGCCGAAGCGCTCAACATGCTGTTTGAGCGCTATGGCAAGGCGACCCGTGCAGCACCTTTGGGAACGCGCCGCCGGAATTCCAACCAAACGGGCGGGTGAGAACCAACACCAACCAAGTGAACAATTCAAACCAAACGGGCGGCTACTCCGCCGCTACGGTCTGCACCGTCCCCCGTAGCCGCGCTTTGCGGCCTACCTTGCTCCGCTCCCGTTCTTTAAGAGCTGCACGAAACTCATCTCCCTCCTTCTTCCACCAAGCCACAGCAACCTCGTGGATGGGTGCGCGGGGATGTTTCCGCCGCAAGTCAATCGAAACGCCGAAATCGGAGAGGCCATTCACCTCCAGCAGAGCTGGCTCGATGACTTTTGCACGAAAATTTCCGCCATCCTCATAGGTTCCGGGTGGAACCCCGACCAGTTCCCGGAATCGGTCATAGGAGAAAGCCTCTACGCAGCTTTCGCGGTTTAGGCGAAGGCAAATCAGCTCATACAAAGCAATGGCATACTTACACTTCATTGCGTAGGCAACTTCACAACGGACACGCCCCCATCGATTTGAACGAAGCAAGACGACACGTAGACGCTTTGGAAAGCTATACTGCACGGTCGGGTTGGAGTTATCGCCTTCGCTGGTATCAACGAAGGCAAGCAACGGTGTATTCAGCTTCCGAGGCTCTCCCGAGCTTGATTTGTAATGGACGGTGACACGGACGCTTGCGAGCCTGTCAAGACAGCCACGCACACGGTCATTGCTCTCATGCTTGGAAAGCTCTTTCCGTAATTCGGCAAATGCAAGCTCCCACTCAGCATCCACTTCCTGCATCCGACCGCTGTCATGAGCCTTCTGTAGCAAGGTATTTAGTATCGCGCGGTCGGAGGTTTCCAGCAGATGAGTGCCAGTTACTTCAATAAGCTCCCCCGGCTTCGGGAAGCCATCAAGATTACTTCTTTGCAGAATCGTAAGGCTCATAAGGGCAGAGCATATCAAACCAATATGTTGATGCAAGTGTGATATGCAGATGCCCCGCCCGTTTGGTTGGATTTACCCGCCCCTTTGGTTTGAATTAACCGCCCGTTTGGTTGGAGTAATCCGCCCGTTTGGTTGGAAACCTACCATGTATATCATTGAAAACAGGCGCTTTCTTCTGCCTGAATCTAGAACTTAAAGAGAAATTGAACTTTTCCGCTGTGGACAACTCAACTTTGTGGATAACTCGACGGTTCGCTTACGCTCACCGGAAAACAGCGTCGCGCCAGTGGCGCGACCGTTTCACCCTTTATCTGACCAGCTCCATACAGCCCTCACCCGACCGGCAGCGTCGCACCGTGCTCGCTACGGTCAAAAGGTGGCTCCTCGCCATGCTCGCTTTTCCTGAAGGAGGAAAAGCTGCGCGTGGCTGCGGTGCCGCCGCCAAGAAGCGGCGCTTTTGGCCTACGCTGCGCGCGATGCAACTTGGAAATTGTCGGGACGAGGAACGTCTCTAAGCTTCGACGCCTAAGACGCCTGCGGCGGGCGTCGAACAAGGAACGGGCTGAGGGCAGGGGGTAGCTGCATCATCGTTGCGCATCCTTGGCATCGAGCAGCGCGGTAATCTCCCTATCGTATTCGGCTTTGGCTTCCTCACGGGTGAACGAGCCGGACATCTGCAACAGCAAATAGTGGTGGAGGCATTCGGTTAGCTCCTCTTTGGTGAGTTGCGCCATGCGCTTGGCCAGCACTGCCTCTTCGCCCTGTAGCGGTGAATAGGGGCCGGGAGGCCCGAACATCTCGGTCAGAATGTCGTCAATGGCATCAGGCATCACGGCAGCGCCTTGGCAGGTGGAGAGGGAAGCAGGCACTCCAAGGATGCGCCAAAATCGACCGGCGAGGCACCGTGGAGACGAGGAACGGGGTAGAGTGGTGGGGTAGTAGCCGCCGACCTCTCCGACTCGGCTACAATCGCTTCTAATGCGGTTTAGAGCAGCAACCCCTCCGGCAGCCGGGAGCGGTCACCCCCGACCAGATAGCCCCATGCTTCCCGCGACCGCTGATAAGCAAGCTGGCGGGCACCCGCTTGCGCCCGCGTCATGGTCATAGGCGACGACCAGCCGAACCGGGCGCGCGCCACCAGCCGGGCAGCATGGCAGGAGCAGCGGACACCATCGCACGGAGCAGGGGAGGCCCGCCACGGCCCGGAGATGAACGGACGCCAGAATTGCAGCATATACCGTCATCATATCAATGGGTAAGCTTTGCGCAACGCGAAAGGGGGCGTGAATGGCGGTTAATGATACCGACTTGGAACGTATATTTGCTAAATACAGGCAATCATCAGAGCTATTTAACCGGTATTATTATACACGCCCAATAAAGCTCGTCACAGGACATGTCAAAATAGATTTAGACTCTCCGGTGCTAAGGCTGGAACTGGTGATAACATCAGGGATGAATGATGTTGATGCTTGCCAAATCAGAATTGCGAGTGAGAACGACCCGGCGACCATAAAAGCCATCAGGAATTCGCTTGTTCAGCACATGAACAATGTTATCAGCAATATTCAATTACTTACGGAACAGCCCACCTTTGCCGAAGCTATCCAAAAGAGAAACGTCGGGGGGCAGTTTTCCTTGAGCGAGGAACAGCAGGCCGAGGCGCGGCAGCGCCACATCGAGGGCGAAACGCTCAGCACCATCGCGCAGAGCTACAACGTCAGCAAAATGACGATTTCCCGGCTGGTGCGCGGCGTGAGCCGGTCTAAAACAGCGCTGTAACCTGAATATCTTGATTTAGGTTACGCTTAAGGCGTAGCGTTCCGGTGCAGCAGCACGGAGCGCAGGCGCATGGACACTCACGAGCAGGCAGAAGGCACCCCGGAACCGGCAGACGAGCCGGGCAGCACCGGGCGCAGGCCGCTTACGGTGCGAGTGCCTCACGCGATGCTTGACCGCATCGACCATGCCGCCCGCAGGCTAGGCTTGTCGCGCAGTGCGTTCATGCTGGCGGCGACCGCCAAGCGCATGGAACGCATGGAGAAGGGCAGGGCGCGGGGATAAGCCATGCCGCTGGACAGCCCCCGCGCTCTCCCATTTTACGACCCCGAGGGCGAGCTAATCCACATGCAGGGCGGCCATAGCTGGACGCTCACGGACGCCCTCGCCGGTTGCCTCACCACGGGGCGCATCGGCAGCGGCAAGAGCAGCGGCCCCATGGCGATGCAGCGCCGGGCCTTCCTTAGAAGCACCCCGGCGCTACCGGGGGGATGCGGCGGCATGGTGTTTTTCGCCAAGAACGGCGAGGCCGACGAATGGGAGCAGATGTGCCAGCGGCTAGGGCGCAGTCAGGATGTTATCCGGGTGACGCCGGGCGGGCGCTACAAGTTCAACTTCCTCGACTGGATTGCCCAATGGGGCGCAGGCGACGAGCGCAGCCCCATCCCGACCGTGGCGCTATTGGAGGAAATCGCCAGCGCCGTAGACAAGACCAGCAGCGGAGCGGGCAAGGGCGACAACGCCTTTTTCGAAGGAGCGCACAGAACCAAGCTGACCAACCTCGTGCATATATGCCAGCTCGCGGGCCTGCCCGTCTCGCTTCCCCTTATGCGGGCGGTATCGAGCGGCGGGCCGCAGACGATAGAGCAGGGCAATGACCCGGCATGGCGTGAGCGTAACGTATGCTATGCCATTTTGCGCGAGGCCGAAGCTAAGACCCGCAGCGACCCGGCAGCCGCCAAAGACTACGAGGAATGCCGCAAGTATTTCATGCTTGATTACCCGATGTTGAGCGACCGGACGCGCGGCGTAATCGAAATCATGTTTACCAATCTAGTCCGGCCATTCCTCACGAGGCCACTTCGCCCGATTTTTTGCGAGGAAAGCAATATCCGGCCCGAGATGATGTTCGACGGCAAGATATTCCTTATCGACATCGCCGTGCAGGAATTCCATCAGACGGCAAAACTTGCCGCTATTGCTTTTAAGCGCACGGCGCAACTTGCCATCATGCGCCGCAGCGGCCCGCCCGGTAGTCTCCGGCCTGTATTTATAGTTATGGACGAGGCCCAGAATTTCCTAAGCCCGAAAGATACTGAATATCAGGCGGTAGCGCGCAGTGCCGGGGGTATTACCTGCATCGCCACCCAGCAAATAAGCAGTATACGCGAGGCCATGGGGAGCGCCGACCGCTGCGAAAATCTGGTATCGAACCTTAGCACAAAGTTCTTCTGCGCCAATGCGGGAGAGACGGCCCGGTATGCCTCGGAATTACTAGGCGCACGTTACAGCGACATCCTAGGCAAGAACATAGGCGGGCATTCCCCGAGCAACCCCGATGACGGCGGCAGCGGCAGCAATTCCGGGGTGAGCGTTGCCGAGCAGAAGCGCGAGTATTTACAGGCATCCCGGCTGCAAACGCTCAGAACCGGAGGCAAGGCCAATAACTACACCGTCGATACGGTAGTATTCGCAGGCGGCAGGACGCTTTCTTACGACAAAAAGGGCGAGCCGCTTCCCTATAAAATCCTGCCCTTTCCGCAGAGGGATTAGGCGATGCGGGAACTGCGCGAGAACTTCCACACCCACGACCACGGCACCGCGCACATGCCCCCGTCATGGATGCTGTTCCCCGCCTATACCGTGCTGCCATTTCTACGGCGACCGCTCGGTTATGCCATCATCTACCCGTGGCATTTTCTGGTGTCGCTGGGGATGGTGGCCTTCGTCGGCTTCATGCTGGTGCCGTTCATTCCCGCCGCCGCGCTAGGTCCGCTTTGGCTGACATGGTTCGCCTGCGCTTCGTTCGCCCTTTCCTGCGTCATTTTCGCGGCCCGGCTGATAGGCAGACGCCGGGGCGAGCGTTTGCATACGCACAACGCCGGTTACAGCCATTTGACGTTGGAAACAAAGCTTCCCGTATGGCTTTGCGAGCAGGTGCTTATCCCGCTGCTGCTAGGCGGCGTGGGCTGGATACTCGCGCACCGGCTCAGCTACGAACTCGGCTGGTGGCTCATCCTTTGCGGCTTTTCCTACTGCCTGATGAGCAATTGGGAAGGCCACAAGCGGGCGGCACTCGACCGGCAGATTATCAACGATATGGCCCGTGGGCAGGTGTTTGGCGACCGCGTGGACGCCAACCAGACAGGGACGACCGGAAGCCCCGGCCTGAGCCGCGCTAGCTGGGGCGCAGGGCAGCAGGACGACGAGCAGGCGGCAGAGCTAGGGCGGCATCCACGCAAGCCCTCACAGAGCGGCGCAGGCCGCAGCAGGGCAACGTCCCCGGACGCCGCAGGGCCGGACGCCGCAGGATGGAGCGGCGGCAGCGACAGCTTGGAACCCGCCTTCGTGACGTGGTTCCGGCGCAGGCGGCAGCGCTGATGCCGCACCCAAGAGCCACAGCAGACAGCAGGTAAGGAGACCTCACCATGAGCGCATTCGGGGATTATGTATCGCGGCAGATAAGCGCAGTCGCGCAAGGGGTGGGTGATGTCGCCCGCGCCGGGATAGCGGATGTTGGCGACACCTATCAGGAGCTTTTGACCGGGCATTCCGCCATCAGTGCCCCGGACGGGCATACGGGCACCATGGAGAACGTCAGCAGCCCGGCGCAAGCGCCCATGACGGATAAGCAGCTACAGGCCGTCGTCACCCAGCAGCATAAGCTATGGGACGCCTACGGCCCGGACATGGGGTGACGCCATGAGCGACGGGAAACATTCCGCCTTTGAGCGGCACAAGGCGGGGTTGAAGCGCGAAATGGAAGCGCAGCGACCCACCCCGGAAGCGCCGGGCGAGTTCCTGACAGGCGCGGAACTGGAAGGAGCGCAGCGGGCCTACGACCAGATGGAAATGGCAGTGGTTGCGAAGCTGGCCGACCTTGAACAGCGGGCCATAGAGCGGGGCGTCATAGCCCCGCTTGAACTGGACATCACCTAAATGCGGCAGCTTCCCAGCCATACACCGGGCGTCCATGACCCGCTTGCGCCGTTCAGGGTGCCCGGCAGCATCCCGGCGGCACAGCCAGACGGTTACGACCGGGGGCCGCAGGAAGGCCCAACGGAGCGGGCAGCGCCGGAGCCGCAGGAAGGCCCATCGGAGCCAGAGCCGGAGCCATGGGCCGGATACCGGGCCTACGCCGTTGCCAGCAATGGGAACAGACCGCAACGGCTGGAAATACGCGGAGCGGACGGGGTTTGCTTTGCGCGGGCCTACCACACGCTCAATGAGGTGACTTACGACCGGACGACATGCGGCGAAGTGCTGCTTCTGTTTTTGGCCAAGATAGTCACGTTCAAAGGCCGCAACTTGCAGCCGGTCATCGAGGCATTGATTGCCGGTAGCTGTGAGTTCATCGCGCAGATTGGCGAAGGCGAGCAGGCCGAGGAGGGTGCGCCCGTCATCGACGAGCTAACCGTCATCACGCCCGGCGAAACCCCCGCAGGCGAAGGGGAGGGTTAGGCAATGCCCTTTGTTTCGCTCACGGCTTTCCGGTCTAGCGCCTCTTTGGCCTTGCTTACATTTTGCTCAATATCGCGGGTAAACTCAGCAGCCTTTGCAGCACCGAAAAGCGCATGTCCTGCGCCACCGCCAAACACGGCGGCATTAAACGCTAAAAGCTGCGGCAAGCCATCCTCGCTGCGCAGCATGGCCGGAAGCATTCTTCGCCCGGCAGCAGTTAAAGAGGCTCCCATTACCACCGTTCCGGCGATTGCTAGCGTAGACGCGGCAATAGCTGCGGCTCGTGTCACATGCACAGCTGCCCACGAGGTATGGGGAAGCTCTTGTCCTTCAACAGTGGTCTTTGTCATACGGTATCATAATACCACACTGTTGCGGCGGGTAAATCCGTTTGTTGTTACGGATTTATTACGACTTAACTCGTTTTATGGAGGTTAGAAATGCCTGATGTCAACGTGTATAAAGTTGTTCTCACGCTTCAGGACAAAGCGGGAAATGACATAGCCACAGCGGAGACTTCCGCGCACACGACTGAACACCATAATGACCATGGCGGCACTCAGAGCCAATCATGGACAGACCATATCCATTCTATTGTTAAATCCGGTTTGCATTCTGCATGGGAACACGCCAGCGACATTACGCAGTGCGTTGCCGTTTACAAGTCTATCACGTTCGTAAAGCGTGAATTCTCGCCCCATGCAAAGGCATATTATAACGTAATTTACAGATACTTCAAACAGGCAAGGAGAGCCTGAAATGAGCGGGATAACAGCCTTCTTTCTCAAGCTGGGAAACATTCTTAACTCACCCGTCAATGTGAGCATGTCGAGTGGGGGAGGCATTACCCCCGAGCAAAAGGGGAGCATTGAACCGCATACCATTAACCATGAAGACCCGGAGCATTCGCAGCACGAAGGAGGAGCAGACGCGCATCACCCGGACAATGCGCCGTTGCTGGTAGAGCATGACGACCACCACCATTCCGACGACTTAGAAGACCATCACGCGCACGACTGGGACGATGACGACCATCATCATCACGGCTAGCGCGTGAGGCAGGCATCCATGGAAACCCTTTGGATTAGCGTTCTCATGGTAGCACTGGCGGGTGCAGCCCTGCATCAGCGACGGGAGCGCACCCGCTGGCCTGCTAGTCACCCACGCCACCAGCGAGCGCATATGCTCACTCTGGCCAGCGGCAGCTTTTGGTTGCTGGCGCTGGCGTCCTTCCTGCTAGGCAAGGAGGACACCGGGGCATGGGTATTCGGCCTTGGCTTTATCGCGTGGTTTGCCGTGTTGTGGTGCTACCGCAAGCGCATTCCCACGGAGGCCGATATAGCCGCCTATGAGGGGACAGACGGCAGGGCGGCATCCCCGCACCAGGTGAAGCCACCGGGAGGCTTTTGGAGGGCCACAGGGAAGGCCATAGGGCGCCGGGAGCAGCCGGAGCTTGCCGAGCTAGGGCGGCACCCGCAAAGGCCATCACAGCGGCCCGCAGAGCCATTGCCGCCCCCTGTAGCCGTCCACCCGCGAGGAAGCCTTGCATGGGCATTGCAGGAGTTCGGAATTGCCAAGGGCGCGAGGGCGGAGGACATCAACGCGGCATACCGGCGCTTAATCCGCATGGCGCATCCCGACAGGGGGGGAGATACCGCGTTCGCCGCCGACCTCAATTTAGCCCGGCAGGTGTTGCTTGAGGAAGAAACCCGCCCGAGCTAGCGCCCGTGCAGGCTTCCATTTCCTTGGCAATCGCGGGCATCACCCCTTGACTGCCCGGATATATTAGCCATTCCCCGGCCTTCCTTCTACGTCAAATTTCCTTGCTATAAACATCCGGTGGGGAGCCGGGCGCTTGCCCGGCGTGGGGAGGCAGAGCCTCCCCGGCTTGACTTAAAAGCGCGGGCGCAGCCCGCTCGATTTTCCGCCCGCCGCATCATGGAAGGCGACGAGGCGCATATAGGCCGGTTCGCTTATCCGGCAGCCGCCCCATTCGACATCGACCACCGCGACCGGAACAATACCCCGACCGGGGCGGTAAATGTCCGCCGTGAGGTTGCCCCGCCCGTCATCGTGGATACGGCAGGCGTCGGATTCCCAATCGTGGAAAGTGGTGATTGTCACGCCGCCGCTTGCGCATCTTCGTCATGCTCAGCCGCAGGCGCGGGAGCGGAGCCATCAGAGAGCGAAGCGGACGCGCCACTATCGGCAGGAGCTATCCGAGGGGCTTTCGTCGGGCGCTTTTCTTTGCGGGCTTCCTGTGTTTCGGCAGGCAGCTTATCGAGGCCGAGAGCTTCCCGCTCATCGTCGCGCCATAGAGTGCGGTTAAGAACGCGATTCAGTTCCGCGCCAAACTCGGGGGCGGTTTCCGCATGAGTGAGTGCGATTGCTCCGACTACGATTTTCAAATGCGCGTCGAAGGAGCGGGCGGCTTTAGACAGCTTCGAGGCGACGGCCTGCTTTTGCCGTTCGGCTTTGTTGGCGGCAGCTTCCGCTTTTGCCAGTCGCGCCTTGAGCTTGTCTAGGTTTGAGGCCACCACTTACCCCGTATGCGTGGTTGAAAATGTCAATACCTTAGTCTAACCTTACGCGACCGAGAAAGCAAGATTGCGGATTATGGGCAACAGGCAGCCGAAGCAGAGCGCAGCGCAATCCAGAATGGCGCACTTAGGTGTTGTCGCTACGCTTTCCAACACCGCGCGGCATGGGGAGACCCCCTGCACCCCATCAGGAGGCTTTCGCGCCTCCCGAACCCACACGACGAGGGGATTGCATTCCCCTGCGACCCAGCCGGAGGGCGTTCCTGCCCTCTCGACACCAGACCAGACGCCTTGCCGCGTTGGATTGGCCCAAAGGAGCCTAGCTCCTTTTGAAACCAGCATCAGGGGCTTTCGCGCCCCCGATACCCCACGACGAGGAACCCGACCCGGTTCCTGCGACCTTCCCCAACCATCTGCCGGTTGGATGCCTCTTGAGGCTTTCGCGCCCCAAACCCACGACCGAGCGCTTTGCCGCGCTGGACTGGCAGCAGGGGCGCGGCCCCTACGACCCGCTAGAAGCTATCGCCATAGGGGCGTGAAATGAGCGGCGGGGAATATTTCCATTGCAGCGTATCGAGCATCGGGCGGGGCAAGGGGCAAAGCGCGGTAGCAGCCGCTGCGTATCGCACCGGCTCCAGCATCGCACTTGAGCGGGAGGGCACGGTTGCCGATTACAGCCGCAAGGGCGGCGTGGTCGCTTCATGGACGATAGCGCCGCAGGGTGCGCCGCAGTGGGCGACCGACACGGCGGCGCTATGGAATGCGACGGAGGCCAAGGAGAAGCGCAAGGACAGCCAGCTTGCCAAGGAAATAACCCTCGCGCTGCCTGCCTCGCTAAGCGACGAGCAGCGCCGAGGCATCATGGAGGCGTTCGGGGCGGAACTGCGCGACCGCTACGGCTGCGGCGTGACGGTTGCCATTCACCGGCCCAGCGAGAAGGGCGACGACCGCAACGACCATGCGCATGTGATGATGACCACGCGGGAGATAGGGCCGGACGGGTGGGGCCAGAAAATCAACGCACTCGACAGCAAGCCCGGACGGCCCAGCGCCGAGATTGCGCGTATCCGTGAGCTTGCGGCAGACCTGATTAACGACGCTTTGGAAGACGCGGGGTCTGACGAAAGGGTTAGCCATCTTTCTTTTAAAGCGCGGGGCATCGACCGGGTGCCCACGACGCATTTAGGGCCGGACGTGACCGCCATGGAACGCGGCGGCATGGAAACCGAGCGCGGCGACATCAACCGCGCCATCATCGAGGAACGGTTGCGCTGGCAGCTTGAGCAGGCCGAGCCGGAGATTACGGCAGCCGTAGAGCAGGAGCTTGCCGGGCGCTTTGAGGCGGACTTTGCCGCACAACTGGCGAAGGCCCGGAGCGGCACGGCATTACCGGCAGACGTGGCGGAGCTTGGCACAGCCGGGCGCAAGGCCGTTGGCGAGGACGTGAGCGAGCTACGCATTGAGCAGTTTTCCGAGCCGCGCGGATGGGCAGCGCGGTTTTGGGCCGTCAAGGAGGCAGCCGTCGCGTTCTGGCGCGACGAGAGCAGCGGCACCACGGACGACGAACACGGCGTTATGTGGCGGCTTGGAGAGGCCGTCAGGAAGGTTGTGATGGGTAACGCTCACCATGACAGCAAGGCCGTTGTGGAGGGCTTCGAGGAAGGCGCGGAGGCGGTGAAGGACGCCGGGCGCGAGCTACTGCACGACGAGAGCGGAGCGGGCGGCAAGAGCCACGTCGCCCGGTATCTGTCGGAGAAATTGCAGGGGCTATGGCGCAGTCGCAGCGGGGCGGGGCCGGGATTAGGCGCGAGCAATCCCCCCAGCGCCATAGAGCGCTTAGCGGCGCAATATGCACGGGGGGAAGAATGGCAGGGGAAGCCGGAGGAAGCTTCTCAGGCACAGCCGGAAGTGCCCAACGTCAGCCCGCCGCAGGTGAAACCCGAGCCGAAGCCGCCACAGCCGAAAACCGACATCGAACCCGACTTTTAACCACCGGCAGAGAGGCCAACGTATGAGCGAAGCAATCAATTTACGCCTGTATCAGGCGATGGACGCCAAGGACAGAAACACCGTGGACGGGCTGGAACTGCGCCTGAGCGACGGGCGGATATTCGTGGTTCAACGGCTGGAAAAAGGGCCTATGGCCTTATCCCCCGACCAGACGGTTATGACGCTGCTGTTTCGCAGCGGCAGCGTGATTTTCTACGGTATAGGGCTTGCCGAGCTACTGCGGGCCGTCAATCGCTGGCGCATCGAATGGGTGCAGGCGTTCGACGCGGTGCGCTTCGACAGGCCGACCGACCCGCGCGCGCTGTTTGTGGAGCGCATCGATGTTTACATGAGGTCCGAGGCCGACGACGAGGCTCTAACACCCGACGCGGCGCAGGCCGACAGCCAGCAGGCGAAGCACTGAGGGGGACAACTTACCCATGACGACCACGCTTAGCCGCCGCCAGTTCACCACCGCCGTTGCGGTGATTGCGCTTGCCGGCGTTTCACAAGTGACGCCGGCGCGCGCCCACCAGAAGCGCAAAGCCGCCATGGTCGAGGCCGTCCGCCGCGCGCATCTCATGCGCCGACACAGCTACGCGGCGGGGCTGGCCGATATACGCCGGGAGCGCGAGTTGTGGCTGCTTACCGCTTATGAGCGGTTCAGTGGCGCGGGCCTTACGCGGCTTGAGGCGCGCAACGTCTGTCACGCAGGCTACAGCATGGCGAAGCGGGATTATCGCACTCCTCGCGACCCGTTCGGCCCCTTTCAAGCGGCATGACTGCCGCCGCCGCCCAAGTGGATTTCTTCACCCCCACACACTGCACCGGCATATTTACCGAAGACGTGCAGGAGGTGCGGTGCAGCGACGACGGCAGGCGGCTCGAACTGATAATCCAATATGTGAGCGAGGACGGCATTGTCGGTTGCGAGCCGTTCATCATCACGGTGACCGGCTACAACCTGCAAGGCTTCGCTCTGGCACTACGGCTAGGCGAAAATGTCAGCTTGCGGACACAAGGGCCGGTGCGTGTGCGCGACAGCGCCGCACCGTTCATTGAAACCATCGAAGGCGAGTTCGCCTAAGCGTCATCCTTCGCGCGGCACCGGCAGCAGGTGGCTAATGCAGGGTAGGACGAGGCGTTTCCGTAAAGCCAGCGGACGCGCCCAGATCCTCCCCTATGGCGACGGGTGTTTCAGCGGCCATCGGCGAGCGCCGGGTTTTCAAGTGCCGGAAGGCGGCGGCGAGCCTTCTCAATTCGCGGCGGAACACCCAAACCCACAAGGCGAGGAGCGACGCGACCAGCGGCAATATCAGCAGGATTGCGCAGGCATGGATGAGGAAAGGCGGCATTGCAGAGGTAAGGGGGTGGTGGTTTGAGCTACGCCAATCCTATCACAACGGGAGCAAAACGAAAGCGTCATAGCTTGGCTAACCCCCCTTATGTCCCGAAACTCTTGAGTTCTGGAAGGTAACTAGAAATCGCTTGGACGTCGGCGGCCCGACCTCTCGATCAAGGCGGCAGTCGGCAACGACGGGACAAGGTTTGCGCCAACTCCCTGCCATAGGAGAATGTTGGTGCTATGGGGGCAGTTGCTGGTTCGGAGGTATTTGTCGGGCGGGATCGCAGAATTGCCACGGTCCAGTTTTATAAGAAGTTAACACTTTTGCTGCCACATCAAAGAATTTCGGGTCAAAGTCTACGGGCGGCACATTAATAACAGTATGATTACATTGAATTTCAAAATATTTACTAAAAATTGCAAATAATATATCGTTATTAGAATCTAATACTTGAATTATCATCGAGCACGATGTCTGTGAGTTGCGGTACTTACCATTAAAAATTGCGCTATCTATAGTAATTGTTGACTCGCTAAAAGCGTCCAGTTGGCCCGTCTTCGTGCTATTAGTTCGCGTTAGTGTAGAACCGACCTGTACTATGAAATCTGGGTCCGTGCCTACGGAGGTGGAGACGAACTTCGTCTCGGTTGAGGGTGTATCGAGCAGCTTTTTGCCAAGTTGGAAGTTCTTTTCGTGTTCAGCGGTTAAAGGTTGTCCAAAAGACATCGAGGCCCCCTATGGATGGCTTAAAAGCTTGTCCGGAATGCAACATGGCGTCAATAGACCCTCCCTCTCAGCGACAGTCCTTCGGCTACGAACGCTGGCCGTAACGCGACATCAAGACTCAGCCCGTTCCCGCCACACGCTCAAATGGTTGCTATTACATTATGATCATACCCTCGGAGAAATCCGAAAATCAAGACTTCTGCAAATTTTGCTGGCGCGA
>CBDICB010000001.1:0-24387 GCA_965277095.1 Capsulimonadaceae bacterium | reverse complement strand
TGCCGCTGTTTGCTGTGTACCACCCAAAGCCGGTCATGTCGGCAGTGTAAGTCTGCGCGCCGCTGGCCGTATTCAGTGTCCAGAGGTTGCCCTGCTGGTCGTTGGAATAGAAGGAACTGGTGCTGCCCCGGCGCTCACTTAATCCCGGCGTGTAGACGGCGTAGCCATCGGCCAGCACGGAGGAGCCGGGGGAAGTGCCATCACAGACGTAGGCATACGTTCCTGTGCTGTCCTGCTTGGCTGCGCGTAGTCCCAAGCCGTTGTAAAGGAAGCTATCGGTAATGCTGCCGGGCAGGGCAATGCTGGTCAGGCGATCTTCATCATCATAGCCGAACGTGTACGTTCCCCCATTGATACTCACGCTCGTCTCGTTGCCGTTGAGGTCGTAGCCGTCGGTCTCATTGCCCAGCGTTCCCGTACTGAGCTTGTCATGGGCATCGTAGGTGAAGGACTGGTAGGTGCTGCCTCCCTGCGTCTGGGTCAGGCGGTTGCCGTTGTGGTCATACGTGTAGCCGTAATTATAAGGCCCGCTGCCGGTAGCGACTTCGGAGGTCTGCTGGTCGTCTCCGTCATAGCCGTAAGTGATCGTGCGGCTGCCCTCATTGCGGGTCAGAATGTTGCCGGCCGGGTCATAGGTGTACGTCAGGCTATTTGCCAGCGTGCCGCCTGCTGCATAGTAGCCGATGCCGGTCATCTGATCGGCCACATCGTAAGCGTAGGTCTCGTAGCTGCTGTTGCCCTTCGTCTTCTTAATCAAGCGGTTGGCGGCATCGTAGGCAAGGGTCGTGGTTTCGTTGTAGGGGTTCTTCAGGGTCAGCAGATTGCCCGCAGGGTCGTAGGAGTAGCTCCAGCTTCCCAGCCCCGCCAGGGACATGATGAGGCGCTCACCGGCCAGGTCATACCCGTAGCCAACGGTCTGGGTGCTTGTTCCGCCATAAGGGGTGACGGTCTGGGTCAGGTGCAGGCCGTCCCCATATGTCCAGGTGGTCTTGCCGGTGGCATCGGTCATGTCAACCCTGCGCCCGTCGGCATCGTAGTCGAAGTGGGTGGCGTGCAAATGCGGGTAGGTGATATCGGTCAGGCGGCTATCGTCATCATAGGTGTAATTAATTACGTTGCCGTCGGCTTTGGAGCGGGCGGTGACGTTGCCATTCTCATCATAGCCGAGGCCTTCCGCCGTGCCGTCGGCATAGAGGGTGATCCAAGGTTCGTCGCGAACCGTATAACGGTAGCGCGTGACGTGGTTGTTGCCATCCGTCTTGGAGGAGAGCAGGCCCTTCTGCGACGCGCCGCTGACCGAGTCGGTTCCGTCGTAAGTGTACTTGACGACATCGCCGCGCCCGTTGGTGGTCTGGATAAGGCGCTCGTCGGCATCATAGACATTGGTGACGGTGTGGGTGTTGGCATCGGTGACGGTCAGTACGTTGCCGTCCTGGTCATAGGTGGTTTTGGTATGGGTGTTATCCGGGGCCTGGATGTCGGTGATGCGGCCCCAGTTGTCATAAGTGTAGGTGACGGTGTGGCTATTAGCGTCCGTGCTGGTCATCGTCCTGCCCAGGACGTTGGAAACTGTGCTGGTGGGGTTCTGGTTGGCATCGGTGAGGCTGCTGACGTAGCCGTTGCCATCATAGGTCAGGGTGCTGCTGTGGCCATTAGGGTCGGTCACAGTGGACGGCAGGCCATTGGTATAGCCGCCCATGGAAGAACTAGCCTGAAACGAAGAAGACGGGCCGGTAGCAGTGACCTGGGTAGAAGACAGGTCAAAATGCCCGTCGGTGGAATAAGCGTAAGTCGTCGTGTTGCCCAGCGCATCCGCACTGCTGACCGTTTTGTTGGCTTGGGCCGGGTCAATCACGGAACTGCTGGTAAAGCCCAGCGGGTCCGTGCTGTAGGAGGTTGGAACCCCGTTCGTCGGACTGCCGGGAGCCGCCGTGTTATTGCTCAGGTGCGAACTATAGCTGGATGTTTTCCCGCGCTTGTCGGTCATGCTGCTGGCGATGTTAGTATTATCGTAAATGGTGGAAGCCGTTTTACCCAGCGCATCGGTGACGGACACAAGCTGACTGGCATTGTAGGTGTGCGTCGTGGCATGGCCGTTGGGGTCAGTGATGACCGTTGTGGCCGCGTTGTAGGTAAAGGTCGTTTGGTTGCCCATCGGGTCTTTGGCCCAGGCCAGGCTGCTGTCTGGGTTATAAGCAAACGTGGCCGTGCGGCCCTGCGGCGACTGCTGGGCGGTGATGTTGTGATTATTGTCATAACCGAACGACTCGCTGTAATTGCTGCCGCTGAGGGGCGGCAGGGTAACATACCAGAGATTGCCGCTCCCTGCGCTGCCGTCATAGGTGAACGTCCACACCCGGCTGAGCGGGTCTTTGACCGTGCTGAGCCGTCCTGTGCCGTCGTAACCATAGGTCACAGTGCGCCCGGTGGCATCGACCAGGCTGCTGATGAGTGTGCTGGGGTAATGGTTAATCGTGAGCGTGTTGCCGTCCAGATCGGTAATCGCCGACAGGTAAGCGTTGCCGGAAACAAAGCCGAACACGTACTTGGTCTGATCGTAGGTGGTCAGTGTAAACGCACCGCCGGTGCCGGCCGTCAGGGTATCAAAGATGCCGTTAGGCGAAGTGTACAGAGTACCACTCTTGGTGAAGGTGTAAGACAATCCATTGTCCCAGTGAACGGTCTCGTTGCCGCTGCCATCGGCGGTGAGATAGGAAAAGTAGCTGGCCTGCCATTTGTTGCCGTAGCCGCTGTTCAATCCGCCCTGGCTGTTGTGGATCAAGGCGCAGGAAACGCTCCTGCCGCCGCGCATGGTCCAGCCGACGAGGGGCAGCGTGGTGGTCTTGTTGCCGTTGCCGGTGTTGACCCCGGCCACTGAGCCTTGCCAGGAAAACGCGGGCATACCGGCGGCGGGCTTGGTGGGAGGCGCAGCAGTGACGGTGAAACTCGTACTGTAACCGACCGCGTAGCCGGTATCGGGACTTCCCTGCCATCCGGTACAGTAGGATGCGGAATAGGAGCCATAGTTTGCGGAGGGCAGATTGGCCGGAACCGTGATGGTGAGGGCATGACCGTGTACATTATAACTGACATTCCAGCCGCTTGGTGTCCCGGATACGTTTGGCCCCTCTACGTCCCAACTGTTTTTAGCTTGTGCCGTGGTGGCGCCATAACCGCCCGGCAGAGTTGTTGTTGTACCAGGATAAGCCGGGGGCGTTAGCGCGAAGGCAGCCGGCCCCATCAGGGTTAAAATCAGACAGGCAGCCAGCGCGTCAAGCCTGACTTTGACGGGACGCCGAAAGCTGGAGATAAAACGCAGAAAAGCGGAAACAGAAAAACAGGTTTGGAAAAAACAGAGCATCGTATTTCCTTAAGGCGAACACGTTTGATAATATCCTGTACTGCACAAATCATGCCAAGTATAAATACTTGCTAGAACAACACATATTCATTTAAGTTTCGTTTCTGTTTTTGGTTGAAGTGCTTGGTCAAGCCTTTGGCAGAGTGAAAGTACCGCCTGCGACATGAGCGGAGAACGACCCTTCCCAGCAAAGTTCGGTAGATTATTATGATCTACTGCCTTTGTACTTACTGTCTATTATATTTATTGTCTGTTATATTTACTGTCTGCGTGATGATTCTCTTTCTCTCTGGGCCATGAAAGATGGCCCTCAGACCGAAATGATTACCGCTGACAACCATTTGTCCATTTCGGCGATTTGTTCCGGTTTTGTTCTTGACTCTGGCAGCCGAAAATCGTACACCGATTGCATGTATCGCATCCCCGTTTATCGGGTCGCCCTGGTGCGCGAAGGTAGCCAGGCCGTCCCCACCAAGCAGATCGGCTCCCCTAGGGACGCCCATGACATTCTCCGCCAGTTCATCGGGGCCAGCGCTGACCGGGAACACCTGGTTGTGCTCACGCTTGATACCAAAAACAAAGCCATCGGCATCAACACGGTTTCCATCGGCGATCTCAATTCTGCTATCGCTACGCCCCGCGAAGTGTTCAAGCTGGCCGTGCTTCAGAATGCCTGCTCGATCATTGTCGCCCACAATCACCCCTCTGGTTCCGTCGAGCCAAGCGAGGAAGACCTTGCCATCAGTCGCCGCCTGGATAACGCCGGTAAGGTCATGGGAATTGACGTGCTGGATCACATGGTCATTGGTGAACATGGCACGTTTGCCAGCCTGCGGGAGCGCGGCTTTTTCCCCTGCCCGCTTCCTCCCAGCACGACCAGTCAGGGTCAGTTTTTGCTGAACTCGCCCCGGCCAGTGCCGCGCCTGCGCCGCCCGTCCCCGCATCCCTGAGACCGCCGCGCCCGCAGCGGCGCGGCTTTCCTGTCTTACGGCTCTTGTCCATTTCTTTGGCTTTTAACCCCTTTGGTTTCAAGGAGGAAACCCATGTCCGCGCCCGCCCCTCTGATTTCTGCTCAGACGCCGTCTGAGCAATCTTCCATAAGTCAGCCATCAGCCCCACAGCCCGACGTGTACCAGTGGATCACCGACCAGATCGCCGCCCAGATCGAGGCGGGTGTGAGCCGTTTCCGTATGCCCTGGCACTTTGACGGCGCGGTAGACCGCCCGGTGAATGTTCTCTCCCGGCTGCCGTACCGGGGCGCGAACACGCTGCTGCTCTGGACGGTCGCGCAGGAGAAAGGCTTTGCGGGCGGCGAGTGGGCCACCTACAAGCAGTGGCAGGGCAAAGGGGCGCAGGTGCGCCGGGGCGAGAAGGCCACGCACATCGTTTTTTGGAAGTTCCCCGACGAGGAGGGCCGGGAGGTCAATGGCCGGGATGCCGGCGACGATCCCACGCAAGGGAACGTGTCCCAGGCTGACGGGTTCGAGGGTGATATGCCCGAGGGCAACCGTCCCGCCGACCGGCTGCGCCGCCGGGTGATGGCGCGTACCTACCCGGTCTTCAATGCCGATCAGGTGGAGGGGTACACCAAGCCCATACCACGCCTGCTCTCCGTGGAACAGAAGATCGCCGACGCCGAGGAGTTCCTGGAATCGGTGGACGTGGCGGTGCTGCACGGCGGTAGCCGCGCCTGCTATATCCCTCATCTCGATCAAGTCGTTTTGCCGAAGTTTGAGGCGTTCCGCGATCCCATCAGCTACTATGCCGTGCGCGCGCATGAGACCATCCACGCGACCGGCCACGAGACGCGGCTGCACCGGCAGTTCGGGGAGCGGTACGGCGACCAGGCTTACGCAATGGAGGAATTGACGGCGGAACTCGGTTCAGCGTTCGTCTGCGCCGACCTGCATCTGACCAACCACCCACGCAAAGATCACGCGCAGTACGCGGCGACGTGGCTGAAAGCGCTTCGCAGCGATCCCAGGGCGTTGTTTACGGCGGCCAGCCAGGCGCAGCGGGCGGCGGACTGGCTGCACGATCAGCACGTTCAGCGTTTCATGCCGGAGGAGGAATATGACTACAATACCTTTGACCAGATAGGCAGTTACCGGCGCAGCGGGTTCCCACGGGCGGCGTATCAGTCGGGACCGTGAACAGCGGCCAAGGTTCGGCTCTCGGCTTCGATGCTAGGGTTCGATGATTATGGTTTTAACGGCCCGGTGAGCGGAGCGCCCCATAGCTGGCGAAGCGAGGCGGGCCAGTGTGGGCAATAACCGGCCTTGCGGTTTTGTCCCCACTTACTGTCAAGTTGCGTTCCACTGAGTTGAAAGACCGTTGAGAGGAAAGAGGCCGCGCATGAATGATAACCAAAGTCCGGCATTTCGCGCCGCCCTCGATGCCGTTGCCGCTGCGCCGCATTTGCGGTTGGTCTGGTCAGCGCGGCTGCGTCCGGCTGGGAACTGTTCACCCTGGGAGCGCCTCCACAATGTATTGCTCTGGTCCGGCTTTATCCAATGGCTACGGCAGGATGTGCAGGATGAGCCATAAATTCGTAGAGGATGGATTTCTCAGCTTCCCAATCCGGCGCTCCCTGGAAGGCGTGTCGTGGGCTTCACTCTCCGTTCGGTGGACACCGACCGAAAACCAAAAACAGCGACGGCGGGAAGCGATTGAATCCCTGTGGTTCCTGGGTGCGCGACAGGAAGCGAGGCCGCGCCTGTATCCGCTCGACGACCGCCGCTTTCCCTTTGAGCGGTTCTATGCCCGGCTGAACCAGACCAATAATAACGGGCGGGCGCAGGTATTTTCTAGGATGGCGCATAGAGGCGGTTTCAAGCCAAGCGCCGCGCCGAAGGCTGCTCTCTAATGATGGGTTCTCCCTATTTATGAGCTAGGGCGCATCCCGCCAGAGCGCCGCCAGGAAATTGTCAAATCCGTCCCAACCCTCCCGTTGTCGCAATTCGCGCATCTTTTTCCAGGGCATTGGGTTGTCATTCGCGGAGATCAGATCACGCCCGGCCACCGTACAAAGCGAAGGGCAATAGGCTACTCTGTGATTGTCGTTCATGGTCGCAGCTTGTCAGATACGGTTTAGACGAGCAATGTTCGCCATACCATATTGGATCAAACCTGATTAATGTGAATAATATCTCCACCTGCTGTAAGCTGTAGCATTGGTGTTGACATTTCCATGTTAAGCATATCGAACGCCGCTAGTAATCTACGCAAAAAATCGCCTTCAGGATTAGGCTGGTAATGTGCGGCATAAAAATCATAGTGTTCGATCATACTGCTAACTAAAAGGCGCACGGCAGGCGTATAATTAGAGAATGGTTGATTGGTACCGGGACATGCAGCACTAGCCAGCACATTAATAATATTAGATAATTCTTGCTCGCGAACCTGATATGGCATTTGAGTTTTCCTTATTCCTCGATGTAGTAACGCTTTGTGGGTCTTGGAAGTGCTTCGAGCTTATCAAACAATCCCTGAAAATCGTACTTGTTCGGCTTACGCTTCTGTGGGTGTCGCTTTAGGAAGCCGTCTGCCTCCAATTGGCGCAAATGATGGCGGATCGTCGGAGGATCAATCCCCATGCGTTTAGCAATTCTTTCAACAGCAGGATACGGTGCTGCTGAGGTTCGTTTGTGCTGCATAATTTGTATTACAACCATTGCTTGGGTGGTGGTAATACCTAACTTATTGTAATTGAGAAGAAAAGCATCAATGATAGGCGTCCAGCCCCTCTGAGCTAATTCTTCAGTCCAACGGGCCGCAACACCATTTTGAGTGCTTTTGGTTTCTTGACTGGCTTCATTTTCTTCTATGACTGTTTCTTTTATCAAACTCTCCTCCATCTAAGGATAGTATTGCACAAGAGTTTTTCGGTCGGCTGTTTGCTGTTCGTGTTTTGGATATAGCTCTTTGCGTTAGCTTATCTGATTAGGTCTAAATTTTTAGATCATAGGGGCGTAAAGTTTTCATATATTATAGTACAGAATATATTTTTATTATATGTAAATTTTTTCTATGGTGAACTTGCTCTTAGTAAGGAAACATAATGAAGTCCATGAAACAAAAAAGGAAGAACAGAAGTAGAAAAGTAGATGTCTGCGATCCTAATTGTGCCCACGAAACCGTAGAGAGTCATGGGATTTTTAACAGCATTCAGTCAGCCAAGGCGGAGACCATCTGATAATTAATAATTTCTATAGAACGTGAGGTGTTACCCAGTGAAAATAATGTCTGAGGACGAGCAAGAAGGCCTGTATCAGCCGAGCCTCTGGCCAAACCCACACCTATGGCGCGAAATCCTACTAAATGCTCGTCCTAACGCTAGGTGTGAGCCGTTTCGCGCCGGGATTAGCCGGAGGTACTGGCTAGAAGTCAATCACTCGGAGGCAGGGGTGACGATGACCGTCCACTACCGAGGAGGAAGAGTCGCGCAGGCGGTCATAGCGTGGGCCGGGCCTGATGAAGCTGTTTTGGAAGATATTCTTGTGGCCTCGTCCTGTCGGAAGCGTGGGCTGGCGACTCACTTGCTAGATCGTGCTGTTATCCTGGTCGGTCAGCACGGTGCACGGCGGCTTACAGGCCGGGTGATCCGCAAAGACGCGGAACTGATCCCTGCCCTTCTGGATTGGTACAAACGGCGCGGCTTCGAGATCGAGGCGGTGCAGGATGCCTCTTCGGCTGGGCCATCACTCCCGTTGAGCAGAGTCGCCCAACGGTCACAGCCTCAATGGGAGACGGTTGCCACGATCTGCTTGAAGCTAGAACACTATCTGGCCGGAGGTAGGCACTAATAACTCTGATCAGCACAGCAACTTGTTCCTAAATGGATTTCCGTCCGATGAGCCATTCCTTTGATGGCGCGATGGGGTGTAACCACTGAAACGGTCGTTTCAATAAGTTACACTACCCCTTTCTTTGTGCTATAATGTCCCCATGAGGATCGTTCCATGACCGAGCCGCAGCCAACCCCCTACATCGCTTATTACCGTGTCAGCACCGATCGCCAGGGCGCCAGCGGCCTCGGGCTGGAAGCGCAGCGCGAGGCTGTCCGGCGCTTTCTCATCGGGCGCGGCCCGCTCATGGCCGAGTTCACTGAATTGGAAAGCGGCAAGAAACACACGAACCGCCCGCAGCTTCTTTCCGCCCTAGACGAGTGCCGCAAGCGCCGCGCCGTGCTGGTGATCGCCAAGCTGGACCGGCTGGCCCGGAACGTTCATTTTATTTCCGGCTTGATGAACAGTGACGTGGAATTCGTCGCGGTGGATATGCCGACCGCCAACCGGCTTACCATTCACATTCTGGCAGCAGTCGCGGAGCATGAGCGCGAGATGATTTCTACTCGCACAAAGGATGCACTCGCCGCCGCGAAAGCCAGGGGCACACGGCTAGGCAATCCCCGCGCCGCCGAAATGGTAGCGGCAGCACGGGCAGCCCGAAACCTTCCCCGGCCCGCGCCGGAAGTGCAGCACCTTATGAGCCAGTTCCAGGGTCAGGGAAAAGGCTTGCGCGAGATTGCGCGTGAACTGAACCGGCTTGCGATCCGCACCCCACGCGGCAGTCAGTGGTATGCCAAGACCGTCAAAGAACAACTTACGCCGCAACAAATATAAAGCGGACTTGACAAAAAAGACCGTAATGTCTTATAATGTTTGGCATGGAACAAACATTGTCAAGCCAGCAACAATACGTCACGCTTTCCGAAGCTGCTACTTTGTTAGGAGTAAGCAAAGCCACCCTTAGAAATTGGGATAAGGGCGGCAAGCTTACCGCGACCCGTCACCCACTTAATTCCTATCGCCTTTATGACCTACCCGAACTTAAACGGCTTCAAGAGCAATTGGGACTGTTCTCAGAAGGGGAAATCTCACCCGCGCCGGAGGCGATGGACACCAGGGGGGTAAAAAGGCTGATCGCAAAACTCCATGCGATCCTGCGTAACACGGACAGCCAAAGCAATATTATCAGCCGCTTCGACGAGATCAGCAAACTCCTGTTTGCTAAGGTCATGGCGGATCGGGCCAAGTCTGAAAACAGGCCATCACCGTTTGACTCGCGCGGCGATCAGGCCGAGGCAAACGCCATTCGGAGTTTCTACCAAAGGCTTTCTCAGGAATACCGGGAACTAATCCCGGATCGGTTTGCTACGCTTCATATCTCAGATCGCGCTATTGCGGAATGCGCTAATGCCCTGCGCCTGTTCGACTTTGACGTGACTCAGTTCGACGTGAAGGGCCTGGCCTACGAAGAAATTATCCGCAACACTTTCGACAAGGGCGATCACCAGCAGTTTTTTACTCCCCCTCAAATGGTGGACTTTATCGTCGCTCTGTGTGAGTCGTTTATACACGGTGATCTGTGCGATCCGGCATCGGGAACGGGCGGATTTCCTGCTAGCGTCGCCCGTCGGGACCTAGATTATTCCTCTTTGACCTGCATTGAGATTGACGAGCGGCTTTCCTGGGTTTCAGGGATCAATATGCTGCTGCACGGCGGGCGCAACGCGAAAACCGTGTATTTGCCGCACGGCGGCACGTTGGGGCTTGATGCCCGTTCCTACTTTGGCTCTTTCGATGCCATTCTTACCAACCCGCCTTTCGGCAGCGATTTTACAGACCGGGATGCGCTGGAATTACTGACACTCGGCGCGGGGAGGACCTCGCGGCGGCGCGGCGTTCTTTTCTTAGAGCGATGTCATTCTCTTTTGCGGGACAACGGAACCCTCGCTATCATCCTAGATGAAGGCGTTCTGAACCTCGGCCACGCGACCGACGTTCGCCACTTCCTCACGGAAAACTTTGACCTCAAAGCTGTGATAAGCTTGCCGGAAACGGCCTTCATGCCTTATGCGACCGTGAACGCTTCCATTCTCATTCTCACGAAACGTACCTCCACAGATAACAACCGGGCTGTCTTTTTCGCCAAAGCGGAAACGGTAGGTCGAAAAAACAACGGCGACGACGACATTGTCTACAATCGGGATGGTACGAGCCAGCTTAACAGCGACCTACCGGCTATTCTGGCGGCATGGAAAGATCACTATGCCGGGCGGGAAATCCAGAACACGACTACGGTGTATGTGGCCGATGTTGCCAGCAATCTGGCTGAGGAAGATGATGGCCACCGCCTCGATTTTCAGTATCATCATCCCTCACGCCGTCTCAGCCATGAGCTACTAGCAAAATGCGCTTATCCTCTCTGTCGGCTGGGCGAGATCTGCACAGAGCGCAACAACACGATTATCCCATCGAAGGAGCTTGCCGACACGGTGATCCGCTACACCGGGCTTGCAAACATACAGTCTGGCAATGGGACCGCGGAGCAAGCGGCCACCCCTGCTAATTCGCTAAAGAGCGCCGTCAAAGAATATGAGACCGGCGATATTGTCTTTGCCAAAATGCGCCCCAATCTCCGCAAAGTGGCGCTGATGGACTTTGCGGAGCCGGGCTATATCTCCCCGGAGTGCGCCGTTTTTTCCGTGAAGCGAACGGCAAAGGAGCCGGTCATTGATCCGCTGGTTTTGAGCGTTCTGCTGCGGTCTGATTTTGTTTTTGGTCAGATCATGCATTTGATCGCCGGTATTGGCCGGCCGCGCGTCGGCGTTAAGGAGCTACGCCAGGTAATGATCCCCATTCCGCCAAAAGAAGTGCAGAAACGCATGAGCGCCGACTACATGAACCGCCGCACGACCGCCGACCGGCTGAAAGCCGAAGCCCAAGCGTTGCTAGAGCAATCCGACGGCGTTCTGGCAGACTCCGTGAAGCTGCTTGCCCTTGATTTTATTGGGGGGGAGGCGGCGCATGGAATCCACTGAACTTCGGGACAATCTCATCGGGGCGAAGGAACCGCTCGAAACGCTGTCATGGCTACGAGATACGTTTCTGCCAGTCATGCTCAAAAACCTCAACGCGACCGATGTACGGCGGCGCCTAGGCATTTATTCCGGCGAGAAAATCCCGGAAAACGAGCGCAACTTGACGGACGTTCGCAACCGGGTCAGCCTGGTTGTTGAGTATGAAATCGCCCGGATCGCCACCCGGCTGCTGGAACACGCAGAGATCACCGACCTCTTTTGGAGCTATGTTGTCGCTAACCGCTTCCCCGACTTGGAAGTCCGGCACGATTCAGGCAAGCGCGGCCTTCGGGTCGAGGTAAAGTGCTTACAGACGATAGCGGAGGAAAAGTCTGCAAACTTCGACACGCTCCGAAAGGACATCCATCCCAAGACGGACTTTCTGGTCGTCGTCTTATGGGAATGGCGCTATGACCCGACCGAAGTTACCTGGGACCGCGCCCCGCAGTTTCTTAAAGCGTATGTCTTCCATGCGGCGTCGCTGGCCGAGCTTCGAGACTGGTACTGGCTGAACCGGCCCCCGGCCAACTTAGGCGACGGCCTGCAAGGGTTTGACCTGCGCTTTGCCGTCAACAGCACGAACGGCAAATACAACGAGGAAGAAGGCAATTACGGGAAGCTGCTTCGCATCTGGAAAAAGGACTTTGCGTATCGGCCTAAAAGCTCTGATCTCATGGATCAGACTATCAACGATTATCTGGTTTTCAAGACAGAGACGATCACGTCCGGCTTGGATACCTTGGCTAACAGGCTACTGCCGGGCATCACGGGTGACACCGCTACCGCCATAGCCTACAAAGGGGAGCGTATCGGCTGGAAGGCTGGTAATACGTCCTTTTTGTTTGGCGCGGCCCTCTCCAAAAAAGAGGACAAGGCAGCCATTCTTACGCTCGCGGCCACGCCATCGGTTTATCTGTTGTCTGACAAATATGCATGGGTGGAATACAGCTATGACGGCGGGGAACTACAGGAGATCCGCCGGGGCAAAAAACCTAAGCGCCTGATTCATCCCCAGCCAAGTCCTCAGCCTCTTCCGCTTCCCCCAGTGGCTCCGGGTCGAGGCGGAAATTAATCACGGTTTGGCATAGTTGAAATGCGGCCTCATCGAAGGCCAATCCTGAACAATGATTGATGAAGGTGGTGAGCTCGTTCAGCGGCAGATCGGCAACGTAAATCTTCTCAAAATTGAAAATGTCCCACCGGGCAAGCGTGGCATCATGGGGGCGGACATGAAAGAAGTAGCCGCCCCTGTTGATATGACCCGTAGCACTTCGGACACAAATACTCGCGCCACTGTGCCGGTCTTTTAGAAGCTCCGAAAGCATCTCCGCTTTTACAGGATCATCTGTATCCAACTTGACTAAGGGCGGGAACGGCAGGCCGTCGAACTTCATTTTTGGCATAGGAGCTTAAACTCTTTTAACGAAGGAAGTGGTTCCACTATTCGCCACTCCTGGCTCAGAATCATTTATTTGCCGGCTAACAGATTTATAGACATCCTCATCAAAGATAATATCACTATCTGCATCCAAGTCTCGGCATTTTTCCAAGCATGACTTTTAATGCTTTGGCACAACCGCTTAAAGTGATGCCAATAAATAATTTTCGCGCTGCGCTTGTATATCGCTTGAATATCATGTTATAATACAAGCAGTATCGTAACGCCATTGGAGCGCAACACATGATTTTAGCCGTCGGAAATGTCAAAGGGGGCGTCGGCAAGACGACCCTTGCGGTCAACATTGCCATTGCCCTCACGCGCTCCGGGCGCGAGGTGCTGCTGATTGACGGCGACGAGCAGGGAACGGCCCTGGCCTTCACCGAGCTCCGCAACGCGGCAAAGGCAGACAGCCCCGGCTACACGGCGGTGGCGCTGCACGGAGCCAATATCCGCAGCCAGGTTCGCCAGCTTACGCCGAAATATGCGGACATTGTGATTGACGTAGGCGGACGCGACACCGGCAGCTTGCGGGCGGCGCTCACGGTGGCTGACGTGGTTCTGGTTCCCGTCAAGCCGCGCAGCTTCGATTTATGGGGCGTGGATCAAACCGCTGACCTGGTGCATGAGGCGCGGGAGATCAACGACCGGCTCCGGGCGATAGTCGTCCTTAATGAAGCCGATGCCCAGGGCAAAGACAACGACGCCGCCGCCGAAGCCCTGCGCGACGTGCCGGGCTTTGAACTTGCCCCCGTGATGATCGTGCGGCGAAAGGCGTTCCCCAATGCGGCCGCCGCCGGACTATCCGTTCTGGAATACGACGATCCCAAAGCGCGTGAGGAGCTAACGCAACTCACCGATTTCCTATTTAGATATACAAACGATATTGGAGCGAAATCACATGGCAATCGCTAAGAATCCGAAACGCAATACAAATATAGCGACAGAGCGCGAGGCCGAGGCGTTCATTTCCGGGGCGGGGCCGAAGGCTGCCGAGGAGCGAGACGCGAACAAAAAGCCGGTTATGGTCCGCATTGACCCGGACATCTTAGGGCGCATTGACCGGGCGGCGAAGCGGCTGGGGATCAGCCGCAGTGCCTTTATGGTTTCGAGTGCCGCCGAAAAGCTGGAACGAATGGAGTAGATCGCTTAGTTTCCCTTTCCTAAGTTTCACTTCCCCAGGAAGACCCCGCAGAAGCCGATGAGCGAAGCCCCCAAGCAGCTACCCACCCGCGTTCACCCGGAGGACCGGGCGCGAATCGCCGCCTCCAACAATGTCACCACGGCTTACTTTGGAGCGCCGCAGAACGCCGCAGCGATCAGCTATTATAGCCCGATCCTGATCCAATGCACCCTGCCCCACTCCGACCCGAAAACCCGTGACTGGAAGAAGGAAAGCGGCCCCTACACGCTGATTGTTTCCAGCGGCGTGGATCGCAACCTCGACCCTTATGGCATCCCCTACGGCTCGTTTCCCCGGCTCGTTCTGGCGTATATCATCACGCAGGTGAAGCAGACCGGCGAATGCCGGATCGAATTGTCTTCCCGCTTTACCGCCTTCATGCAGGAGATCGGATACACCGGCAACTACAAGGGCAAGGGCGGGAAGGGGCAGCAAATCCGCCAGCAGCTTCTCAAACTCTTGCGGGCCAGCATCACCTGGGACGACAGCGGCCAGGGCCATGAAAGCGCGACCGACGTGAAGATCGCGCCCCGGTTCGAGCTCTGGTTTGACGAAAGCCGGCCTGACGAGGCCAGCCTGTTTGAGAGCTATATCATGGTATCCCAGGAGTTTCGGGATGCGATCTTACGCGCCCCGGTTCCCTTGCGGACGGACGTTCTCCGGGCGCTCCGAAAGTCGCCGCTGGCCCTGGACGTGTATATGTGGGTCTCTTATCGCCTGTTCGTGATGCAGGCCGCAGGCCAGGAAGAACTCAGTCTCAGTTATGGGATGCTTCAACAGCAATTCGGGACGGGGATCAGCGAGGCGGATTATCGCACGTTCCGCAAGCGGCTGAAAGCGACGTTTGACCATGTGGCTCAATATTGGCAGACCCCGGACAGCAACGGCACAGAGCAGCAGCTTCATTACAAGCTGGACCGAACCCGGTTCGTTCTGTATCGCAGCCCGCTCCTGATTGAGACGAAGCGCAGCCCCGCCGAGGACGCCGCGCGGCAGATCATGGAACGCCGCAGCTTTGACGACGTGACGCGCAAGAAGGCCCGCCAGATCGCTGGGAACTGGGATCTAAACTTTCTCACCGGCCAGTATTTCGCCTGGATCACGGAGGAGAACATCACCCCGAAAGACCCGCGCAGCCACTTCCTCGCGTTCATCAAAAGCCACAAACAGCGCAACGGCAACGGCTGAAAGTTATCCCCATTCCCCGTGTGGATAAGAGAAAACCGAGGGTCTACAAGTGTCACGCTCAAAGGTCTACAACTGTCACGGTGGGGGTCTACAAGTGTCACGCCAAAGGTCTACAACTGTCACGCCTTCTTGTATTGGATTTCTTGTATTGAATCTCTAATATGAAAATCCTGGTATGGGACGATTTTCGGCTTACGCCTGTGGATAAGGAAACCGCCGCCCGTCGCTTCGCTTGCTGTATGGGGGCTGCTACGCTGCCGGGCGGCAAAGCCGAAAGAACGGTTGAAACAGCATTTCCTACCAACGATGAGGGACGCCATGTGGCAGCTATGGATGACAAACGCCGCACAGGAATGGATCGAGATCGGCCACTTCGACAGCCTTACCGAAGCCGCACGGCGCATCCGCGAAATCGAGGAGTACCCCGTTCCCGGCGTGTTTTTTCAAATCCATGTGGAGACCGAGCATGGCTCCGACGAAGAGGCGTTCCAACATTTGGAGCACACGGGACGGCAGGCGCTTTACGCCGTGAAACGCAGGGCGAATTAAGTCGCACGAGACTCGTCAATAATTAAGCAGCTATCGTGGTATGAGGACGCAGGAGCCACCACCCTACCCAAAAACCGCTCAGATAGCTCTACGGCCTTCCTACGAGGTTCTAGGGCCGTTGTGGAGACGGGGCCAGACACGGCCAGGCCCCCGCCATTCCCTACGGGCCGATAGCCTTATTCTGCTTCAATCTGTAGCCCTGCGGTTCCCCCTTCTAGGTTTTCTGCAAGCAGTCTCAGACGCTTGGCCTCTCTATGCCGCGCCATGTACTGAGCCGTGTTTGCTTTGTATTGCTCACCCGGTATCGTACTTTCTACCTTTGCCTGAGCCATGAGGCCATATTCCAGCGATGCGAGTAGTGCGATAATCTCATTATCGGTTCCGGTGATTGCCAGCCCGTTATTCCTGCGTGTCACGTTCATACCTATCCTCCCTAGTCTTTGATAGACTATTATAGCCTATAAAAGCCTGAAATAATCAATTTTGATAAAATATTTTTTGCGTTTTAGGCCAAGAAAGGGAGCCGACGACAAGCGCCGACTCCCCATGCTTTCGCGCTATCGCCTTCCCAGGCTACACGCACGGCCATAATATCATGCTTTCCCGAAAATCCTAGCGGGGGGTTCGGGGGCGGCAATGAAGCCCCCCGGCGAGACGAGCGCCGTGAGGCCGTCAGATCGTTTCCGGGTTCAAGTCGGTCAGCTTGCCTTTATCGCCCAGGCCGCGCACTTTGCCGACCACGAAACCCCTGTCTTCATCGGGGTTGGCGCGGGCGTGGTAATGCAAAAGTTGGCCGATTTCTTCATACAGAAAAGTTTGATCGCAGTAGGTATTGCGCCACCAATCGGAGACGTTCGACCAGCCGCACAGTTCGGAAAAGGTGTAATCTTTCCCGGCCATGCGGAAGCGCGGCGGTTCTTGAATGGCGCGGACGATGCGAATCCCCAAGTAGGTAATGGCCGCGCCGATGATGATTAGGGGCAGCGCGAAAAGCACAACGCCGATCAGGATCAGCAGCGCGGCCACCGGAACCCACAGCACGGCGAGCCAGGGATGCACGAGGGTTTGTTCCCCGATGTATTGACCGCCACCGCCAGGCGCGAGCCAAATCAGCAGCAGCAGCCAGGCCGCAACAATGGCCGTCAGGATGATGTTTTTGCGGACGAGCGGGGCGGGCGTGAGCGCCGTAGTATAGAACCCGGCGAGGGTATGACGGAGATATAGGAGCCGGTTCGGAATCGTCCCAGGCATCCAGAAGGACATTGACCGCTTGTAGCGGATTTCTGATTGCAGCTTGCCCCCGGCATCCGAAACATCTTCATAAACCCGCTCGAAATTACAGGTGTTATGATTGATGATGTAGAAGGGACGGGCCAGCTTGCGGGTTCCCCTCGGCACATGGCCCAAAATCGAGAACAGATCGGATTGCGCTATATCATGGCCGGTTCCCATAATTCTTAAATCCCACCCGTCCTCTTTCGTATCCAAATCATACAGGCGCAGCCGCAGATCGCGGGGAATGGGCGGTTTCCTGCCACCGAGCAAATTGCTCATAAACGGCGGGCGCTCGATTTCTTCCGCCGGGACGGACTGGATGCAGCGCAGCCAGATGAGATCGTGAGTCGGCGGGGCGTGTTGCCTGAAAATGCGTTCGATTTCGGGTGGCAATTCTCGCGGCATGGTGTGATTCTCCTTCCTATTTTCCCTTCCGGTAGGGGTCAGGGTCGTACAGGCCGTTAAACTCCGGGTCTTGGCCCTGCTTGTTGTGGTATTCCAGCTTGCGGGCCAGCACCGGCGACAGGCGATCAAAGAGCAGCAGTTCATGGTCGCCGTGCAGCTTTGCCACCTCGTCGGGCATCATCAGCGGGCGCTGAATCGAGGAGATGGAACCCGCGCCGCCGAGTTGACCTGGTTGCAGGTTCTGGGCGTAGATTTCGCGGGTTTCGTTGCCCAGGAAGCGGCTGACATATTCCGCCGTTTGCAGATCGTTGACATTGAAAAACTGGCGCATCCCGGCATTGGCGACGAAGGTAGACCACCGATCCTTGTAAATGCCTTGCAGTTGCGAGAGGTCTTGAAATATCAGCCACAATTTGATCGAATATCCGCGAAATAGGGCGATCCCCGATTCCAGTATTTCGAGACGCTGCACCGCCGCCGCTTCATCGACCAGGAACAAGACCGGATGTTCCGGCTGGCGCGGGTCCAGGATGCTGTTGAGCATCACCGAAAGCATGAGCCGCAGCCATCTTCCATAAGCATCTAGGCGCATCGCGGGCAGCACCAGGAAT
Source organism: Capsulimonadaceae bacterium (assembly GCA_965277095.1). Classification (GTDB taxonomy): domain Bacteria; phylum Armatimonadota; class Armatimonadia; order Armatimonadales; family Capsulimonadaceae; genus JANXMY01. The sequence continues at coordinate 6,513 of CBDICB010000001.1, read as the reverse complement.
ACGGTAATTTTTTCGTCTTTGAGCCGGGAAAAATCCACGTCGGACGGCATAAGGGCCGCTTGCATCAGCGGCGATTGCAGGAAGTTTAAGGACCGGCGCAGGGTCATAAAGATATTCGCGCCCGCTTCGCCGGTGAACCCTTCCATCTGGTTGCCAAGCTGGGCCAGCAATCCGCCGAAGGCACTGCTTTTCTGCATGGCCGGGATCAGGGTTTTGGCGTACATATCCGGCGAGGAGAAGGCCAGTTCCAGCAGGTATTCGATGGTGCAGTACTGCCGCTCTTTGGTCGCTAGGGCGAAGAGGATCAGGGTTTCCAGCACCGTGCGGGCACTGTCCGAAAAGAAGCGGGCTTTGCCTTCTTCGCTGATGATGAGGCTAGCCGCGATGAGCCGGATGTTATCGAGCAGCAGGTCAGACTCGGTATCCAGGAAATCGAGTGGATTGTAGGAGCGGCGGCAGGTGTCCAGACCGTAGCCTTTGACTTCATGGAAGGGATCGAGCAGCCAGACCGTGTTCCCGAGTTCGCGGCGACGGCGGGCGCACATGGGAGCGATGGCCCCTTTAGGGTCTACCAGAACCAGGCTGCCGGGGTAGAACAGGGCGTTCGGCACAACCACGCTGACCGATTTACCGGAACCGTTCGGGCCAAAGGTCAGGCAGTGACCGTCCCCAGAAAAGCGGATGATCTGGCTGGAAGCCGCCCGTCCGCATAGGATACGGCCGTTTTCCGGGTCGTATAGCCCGGCGGCTTCATAGTCGGATTCGGGGAGAAATGAGGCAGACCCGTAGGCGTCCAGAGTTTTGCCCCGCGCGATTTTTTCCCGGCGTCTGAGTTCTGCGAAGTCGGAGGTTGTGGCTTCTGCGCTTGGTCCGGGCATGACTCACTTGCTTTCTCTAGCCGTGCCAGATGAAATAGGGCATGATTTTTTTAATCTTGTTTGCTTGCTTTGACAGCAAAAATACCCTGAAACAATTGCCGGAATTTCCTATCAAAAGGGTAAACTGTGCAAAATTGCTGGGAAGATGCGAACGATTAGGCTGTACTTCGCGTCTTAAAATCCGATAAGAAAAGAGTACGCAATGAACATGGACACTGAAGTTATGCCTAAGAAGCCGAAACTCGAGACAGCTAATCAGCATAGTGTTGAAAGTGATCTTTTCACAGACATATCTGAACAAGCTAATGCTTTTGGTTTACACCAATCGGTTTTAATATCACCCAAATTGCTTATCGCTTTAATGAGTGCTCCCGAAGAACTGGTGAAAATTGGGGAAACTGACTTCATACGGTTAAGCCGAATATTTCTCTCATTATCTAGGCATCTCAAACAACAGCCCAAAGAAACAAAATTCAATATTTCGGTCCTTCTTCCTACTCAGGATGCTCTAATTCACACAATTGTTTGCCGGGTTGATAAGAGCAAGGTAACGCTTTTAGAGTCTGATGAACCATCGGAGTATAGTACGGATATGAAGCAAGAAGTTGGAGAGGCTGCAAAACATTTGTTGCCAGCCAAAGTTTGGCGTGAGCGCGGTATTTTAACGGTCTGAAAAATTACAGGCCACCTTCAGACACATATCTTCCGTATCCATCTAAATCGGCAAACATGGTTCCCTCGTGGATTCTTAAAACACTCAGCTGATCTTGGATCTCCTGCTTTGCCGTACCGGGTATTCGATAATATTGAAGGGGTGTCTGCCAAGGCAAGGCAAATTTTTCCTCAAATGCCTTATCTGTTTGGTTTATTGGTAAAGCGAAAGCCCAAAACACGAACCGCCCAGCCTGAGCCTCGATACGTCTTGTAAGGATTGGAGGAACAATAATTAGGGGTTTGTCTGAGTAGTCGCTTGCGGGCAGGCGAAAAGGGGAGCCTTCCTCTACACTCTTAGCACCTACATACAGCGTCTCTCTCCAGCGCTTACCTCTATTTTTAAGTTTCATCACCCAAATCCGGCCATCTTCTTTCGTCTCTTCTTTTGTATGTGGATTTTGAACTGCCTTCACAGACGGATTATCTCTAACTGCAAAAAATAGCGATACTAGCGGATTTAATGTCCAATCCATTAAAACCGTAGGAAAACCATGATGTTGGGCGATGCACAACGACTCGAAAAAACCATATCTATTTGCTGCGGCCGTCGCATCGTAATGATATTGCGCCGTATATCTTTGCATCTTATACAAAATTCTCATTTGCAGCTCTTCTATACTTGTAGCTTGATGCTTACTTGCAAGTACATCGTATCCCCTTTGCAATCGTGGTACCATTTGTTGAAAAAACTTGGATTCTCCGCGATAATAGTAGCGCTCACCGCTACTATTGTTCTTCATACTGTCAATGGCGTCCAGCCAATCAGAAATTGATGTAATCGTTTTTAGTTCTGCCGCTACCATGCTTGAGTTTCCAATTTTATGTCGCGGCTTTCTCTGAATATGCCAGATCGAACAGGGCGCGATCCCGTTCAGCCACAACTCCTTCGTCCAGCCACTTCATCAGGCAGGCTTTGAAATCCTCCTCTTTCTCCGCTTTGGCGACCATGACGGCTCCGATTAAAATTAGGCGACGGGTCCGCTGCTGGCGGGATAGCTTTGCCTTGCGCGCGTTGAGTTTTCGCATCCGGGCTTTGGCCTGTTCGAGTTTCTTGGCCTCCTCGGTGATCTTTTGTTCGAGCGCCTGTAAGTTGACCCGGCTCATCCCTCGCTGCCTCCTTCATCATTTCACCTCCATTATTTTACCTGACCGCGCCGGTTTCAGGTTCTTTGCCGGGTAAAATAATTTCGTCGGCTAGGGCAAAACCGGCGGCTGAAAAAGCGCAGACCAGCCCTCGGAAAATGAGAGTTGGTAGATGCCGTAAATCCAGAATGGCGCACTTAAAGCAAAAATAGGTTTTTGCGTGCTTGAAATTGCGGAACTGAGAGAACAGATCAGGAACATGGCCCAATTCCGTTTATCCGTTTCACTCGCCTCACGGGGCGCGGGCCGCAGCGTCGTGGCGATGGCTGCGTACCGCGCGGGCAGCCGTCTTCTCGATGAGAAGTACGGCCTGGCCCACGACTACACCCGGCGCGACGGGGTGGAGTATTCCGACATTGTCCTGCCGGACAACGCCCCGGAATGGGCGGGCAGCCGGGAGCAGCTTTGGAACCGGGTGGAGCAAAACGAGAAACGGGACAATGCCCAGCTTGCCCGCGAAGTGCAACTGAGCCTGCCGCACGAACTGGACTCGGCGCAGCGCCGCGACCTGGCCTTGGAGTTCGCCCAGCACGTCGCCGATGAATACGGCTTTGCGGTGGACATGGCGATCCACGCGCCGAGCGAGCGGGGTGACGACCGGAACCATCATGTTCACCTGCTCCTAACCACGCGCGGGTTTGACGCGAATCGGGAAAGCGGATGGGCCAAGACCAAAGACCGCCGCTTTGATGCGATTGCCATGGGCCGGGCCGGGGAGGAGAACGCCGTCGAAGACCTGCGCCTGGAATGGGAAACGATGCAAAACGCCGCCCTGGAACGGGCCGGCATTGTGGACGAGGACGGCTTGCCGGTGCGGGTGGACCGGCGCAGCTACGAGCGGCAGGGTTTGGCGATGGAGCCGACCCGGCACGAAGGCCCGGAGGCGACAGCCATCAAGCGCAGCGGCGGCGAAAGCGACATCGCCGAGGACAACGAACGGATCAGGCAGCGCAACGCCCAGCGCGAAGCCGACCGGGAGGCAGAAGACCGGGCGTGGGACTCGTATCAAAACAGCTATGAAATCAGCGGCGGCGATGAAGCGGAGCGCAGCAAAGGGCGCAACGCCCAGCGCAAGGCCGATGAGGATGAGGCAGACCGGGCCTGGCAATCGTATCAAAACAGTTACGAGATTGACGATGGCGAGGACGAGGAGCGGCGCAGGCAAAGCAACGCCCAGCGCGAAGCGGATAGGGAAGACGAACGGGCGATCCGCGCGTATGAGCAGAATATTATAGACGCAATTTCGGAGGTTCACCGCACCCCCGACGAGGACAGACTCCGCTACGCGCTGCGCTTTTCCGACCCGGTGCAGGCGATCTTTGCCGATCTGGACAACAGCGACCGGGCGAGAACGGGCAGTCACCGAACGGGCGGGCAATTTTCCAGAACCCACCACACGGCGGGCGATGTCAGCGAGTTCAACAAGTGGCTGGCAACCGATGAGGATTCCGCCGGTGGTCACGACGAGACGACGCGGAGGCAGCCGGAACGACTGGATCACGATCCGCATTATGTTGATCCGCCCTATGGTGATCCGCTTGCCGAAGCCGGATCGCACCCGGTCTGGCGGTGGCGCGGGCTGGATGCACTGAACGAGGAACTGAGTGAGCCGGTGGAAGACGAGCGCACGAAAGAACGGGGCGGCGGCAGTGACCGGCAGTTTTCCAGCGGCCACGAGGTGCTGGACACCGATCCGAAAGCAGACGACCCGGAGGAGTGGCAGCGCAATTTCGGGCCGAGCTTCGGGCGGGGACGATGAGGCTAGAAGCCGACTGCCGCCACCCGAACCGTAACGGCAGGGCTATGGGCGTAGCCGATGAAGCCGCAGCTTGGCTTGCGCTACGTTGCAGTCAGGCGCGGCAGAGAGTATCACTCACCCCAAGTTGCCCTTTACTTTCTTCGTCAGATAATTGGCAGGGTTGTAACCATAGCCGACGGTCTGGATGGGTTCTCCTAGAGGGCGTCACCACCTGTGTCAGATGCAGGCCGTCGCTATACGTCTAGATGGTTCTGCCGGCGGTTGTCGTCATCATAGGTGTAGTTAGTCACATTGCCATCGGCTTTGGAGTGGGCGTTGATATTGCCATGGGCCTCAGCACTGTTTGCTCTCAGAAACCTCATCTAGAGACAGCCCTAAGAAAACGATCCAACTAAAATTGCTGACCGATTCAATCCAAGGTGACCAGTCTACAAGATTGCGTTCGGTAACAGAAAAATGATTTTTGATAAAAAATATATTTCTGTCTGACTTACGCCATGCAAAAACAACGTCTATGTTTTTTGCCACACTAAGAAAATCCTGAATTGAAGCAGTAATTTGATTCAACTCCCCCTTTAATGTCATAAACATCATGGCAGTGCCGGCTACGAAAAAGCCTGCCGCTGTCTTGTAGTCGCCTTGCTGGGCCGCCTCAGCCGCCTTCGTATCAAACCCACCTGTCAACAAGCCGTCTAGCGTTTATGCGCTGATTGTAATTGGTTCATTTCAATAATTCTATCAATAATTTGTGAACAATAACTCTTATATTTTCATATACCTGAATATCCATGTAAAGATCATAAGTATTAGTTTTTGTTATTAGTTTTTCTAAAGGCTTGTATTGCGGAAACCTGTCAAAGAAAGATAGCTCTGTATAATTTAAAAATCTCAGAATTCTTTCTGCTGACCAGTCCAAGATTTTATCACCCCAATCAATAGGAGCAGAAATTGACATATCATAGGTATTTAGGTCAGCAGTAAAGTTATCAAAAGGTTTTCCCAATCCTTTCGTTAATTTTCCACAATCTGCATACGGAAAGGGTTGAGTACTCACTTCTTTGAAAGAAGAAAGTTCATCTATCAATGCTTTAATAGTTTCGTTCATTATTACGAACTACCGAATTCCAAAAGAAATAATCCTGCCATCATCGTGCAAATCCATATACCGTCCAGCTTTGGTATATCGTGTCACGCCTTCAGTAGCCCCATCTACCGACCAAGAACTAGCGCCCCTCTTCGCCTGAGGAAGATAACCTTCTGCTTTTCTTGCATATTGCAGTAGACTATCTGCACCAACTTCAGCACCATGTCTCGCATAATGAACCGCTAAATTAGCTGCTGAACTACCCCGATCAGCCTCATGCCATAACTTTGTTAGGCGTACCAGCTCTTCTGTGCTTTCTCCTGCCGGCTCCCCCTTTAATGTCATAAACATCATGGCAGTGCCGGCTACGAAAAAGCCTGCCGCTGTCTTGTAGTCGCCTTGCTGGGCCGCCTCAGCCGCCTTCGTATCAAACCCACCTGTCAACAAGCCGTCTAGCATCCGGGTTGTCTGCCCAGGGCCTCCATCCAACGAACCATTGTAATTTAACCCAGAGCCGCCGCCCGCGCCTACTCCACCTATCGAACTGCTTGTCCCATTCGAATTAAAAACCTGCGTACTAGAATAGCTGGTATCAATCGTGGTCGTGATAGCTTGATCGGTGTTGTTGATTACGAAAACGACGGGCGACCCTTGGGTGGAAGTGTAGCCATCTGGGGAATAAAAGCCGGTGTAACTGCCATGAGCGGCAACAGTAATATTTATTATATCCAGCCCATCGGGATCAATGGCATTCGTGGGACTATTTCCAGCATACGCATACCAGTTGTCGCCATCTCCTGCCGGGTCCTGTGTGATGAAGCGTCCGATGCGGGTGTCAAAGTAGCGATGGCCCATCAAGACTAGCCCTGTGTCTGCGTCCGTCTGGCAGCCATTGCCCCCGCCGAACTTGAAGGGAGTGCCGCTGCTGCCGCTGT